>DSBM01000116.1 GCA_011049425.1 Candidatus Aminicenantes bacterium | reverse complement strand
GGGCCGCCGCCCACCACGGCAACGGTTTTGCCGTTGGGTTCCGGAACCCTGGGAGTCCACATGTGGGGGGCGTCCTTGTCGGCAATAAAACGCTTGAGGTGATTGATGGCCACCGATTCGTCCAGGATCTGCCTGCGGCATGCGGCTTCGCAATCCCGCACGCATACCCGGCCGATGGAGAGGGGCAGGGGATTGTTCTCCTTCACCAGTTTGAGAGCCTCTTCGTAACGGCCCATGGAGATCAGGGCGATATAGCCCTGGGCGTCCACATTGGCGGGACAGTTGTCGATGCAGGGTCCGATGCAGTCTGCGTAGTGGTTGGAAAGCAGGAGTTCAAGCGCGGTCTTGCGCGAACTGCGGATGCGCGGATTGTCGGTGTCCACGATCATGCCCTCCGTGGCCAGCGTGGAACAGGCGGGAACCAGCTTTTTCAATCCGGCCACTTCGACCACGCAGAGAAAACAGGACCCGTACGGCTCCAGGCGCGGATCATGACAAAGGGTGGGAATGCGATCGAGTTTATGTTCGTTGACTACATCAAGAATCGTCTTTCCCGCTTTGGATAAAACTTCCTGTCCGTTTATGGTCAGCGTGATGGTTTCCATGGGGTTCTCCTCCGCTCTACTCAATCTCCACCGCGTCGAAGCGGCAGACCTGGTAACACATCCCGCACTTGATGCAGGCATCCTGGTCGATGACGTGGGATTTCTTGACTTCACCGCTGATGGCGTTAACCGGACATTTGCGTGCGCACAAGGTGCAGCCTACGCAGGTATCCGGTTTGATGCGGTAATGGAACAGGGCCTTGCACACACCGGCCGGACAGCGTTTTTCATTGATATGCGCCTCGTATTCTTCCCTGAAATACTTCAAGGTTGTTAATACCGGGTTGGGCGCGGTCTGACCCAGGCCGCACAAACTGCTGCTTCGAACCTTTTCGGCCAGGTCTTCCAGCAACTCGATGTCGCCTTCCCGGCCCCGGCCCTCGGTGATGCGTTGCAATATCTCAAGCATGCGCTTGGTTCCCAGGCGGCAGAATGTGCATTTGCCGCAGGATTCGTTCTGGGTGAAGGTCAGAAAATATTTGGCCATATCCACCATGCAGGTGGTCTCATCCAACACCACCATGCCGCCGGAACCCATGATGGCGCCGGTCTTGGTGATTTCATCGTAATCGATGTTTAAATCCCCCATGCAGGCGGGAATGCAGCCTCCCGACGGACCGCCCATCTGCACCGCCTTGAACGCTTTCCCGTCGCGGATTCCGCCGCCGATGTCCTGTACGATCTCGTTGATGGTGATTCCCATGGGTACCTCAACCAGGCCGCTCTTGGCGATCTTGCCGGCCAGGGCGAAAACTTTGGTTCCCTTGGAACGTTCCGTTCCCATGGAGGCAAAAGCATCCGCACCGTTGCGCACGATCCAGGGCACGTTGGCATAGGTTTCCACGTTGTTGATGTTGGTCGGCTTGCCCCACAAACCCTTGATGGCCGGGAAAGGCGGGCGAATGCGTGGGACGCCGCGTTTGCCTTCAATAGAGGCAATCAAAGCCGTCTCTTCGCCGCACACAAAAGCTCCGGCCCCCTCCTTGATATGCAGGTTGAGATCGGTCTTGCCGCCGAAAATGCCTTTGCCCAGGAATCCCCGCTCCTCACATTGAGCAATGGCCCGACGCAGGCGCTGGATGGCCTTGGGATATTCGGCGCGCACGTAAATATAGCCTTCATCCGCCCCGATGGCGTATGCCGCCACCATCATGCCCTCAAGCACCGCGTGCGGATCACCCTCAAGCACGGAGCGGTCCATGAAAGCGCCGGGATCCCCTTCGTCGGCGTTACAGATAACGTATTTCTGATCACCTTTGGCCATGCGCGCGAATTTCCACTTCAGCCCGGTGGAAAATCCACCGCCGCCGCGGCCCCGCAGGCCGGAAGATTGAATCATTTCAATGACCTCTTCCGGCGTCATGCCGGAAATTGCTTTGCGGACCGCCTGGTAGCCATCCCGGTCGATGTAGTCGTCAATGGAACCCGGATCGATGATGCCGCAATTACTCAATACGATTCGCTTCTGCTTAGAGAAAAAGGCCGCTTCGCGATCCACGCCCGGGCCGGAAACCAGCCACTCATCAACGGCCTTGCCGCCGACCACATCCTCGTCTACGATCCGTTCCACCCGTTCCGGCGTGACCTGACTGTACAGGTGGTGGATGTCACCGTCAATAACCTCAACCAGAACCTCGTTGTAACACATGCCGACGCAACCGGTTTCCAGGAGCTTCGCATCGGCCTTGGTGGCTTCCAACCGCTCCCGCAGGGCCGAAAAAACCGCTTCGCCGCCGGCCGAAACTCCGCAAGTCGCCAACCCAACCTTGATCTGTTTCATGGTGATCCTCCCTCAGGCCGTTTGCTGCCGCTGTTTCTTCAGAATATCCCGCACCTTCTGTGGAGTCAGGCGGCCAAAGGTTTCGCTGTTGATCATGATCACCGGTGAAAGGGAACAACACCCCAGGCAAGCCACGGACAAAAGCGTGAATTCTCCGTCCCCGGTTGTTTCCCCTACACTGATGCTCAACTCGTCTTCAATGGCTTGAAGAATTCCCTTGGCGCCGTTGACGTGGCATGCGGTCCCTTCACAGATACGGATCACGTTCCGCCCCATGGGCTGCAGACGGAATTGAGAATAAAAGGTGATCACACCATAGATATTGGCCGAGGGTACCCCGGTTGCCGCGGCGATCTCAGCGATAATGGTTTCAGGGATGTAACCGAAAAGATCCTGGGCCTCTTGCAGCAGGGCGATCAACACTCCGGGGCGGTGTGCCTTCTCTTGAAGAATGCACCGGAACTCCTCACACTGCTGTTCATCCAGCTGAGGCTGAAGTTGGTTTTCCATGGGCAGGGCTCCTGTACTGGATTGGATTCAAGATTCATAATGATTGCAACAACAAGTTCAGAACACCATTCATAAGGTTTTTTTGTATCATAACGGGAGCGGAGAATCAATTGCCATTCAACTCGGCCAACCGTTTTGCCTCTCCAAGTTTTCAACCTACTTAACTGATTCTTGTGATGGGGCGCAAAGCGTTCTGGTGGTGAAGGAACTTCCGGGTTCTGTGATGAAAATCAAGACATTCTGAATAACGAATAGGGAGGAACGAATAAAAAAATCCTCTCCGTTTTTTTCTACATTCTACCTTCTGCTTTCTACAAGGACCAAAAAGGGTACTTGGCCAGGGGACTGTCTCCTGCCTTCCTGTCACCTGCCGCCTGATACCTGTCACCTTCTTTTCAACTCTCCAACTCCGTAGTGGTCAAAGGTATTCCTTTGTTCACCACGGTTATATCAGTTCCCGGGTGGCATCCTGCGGCTGTTCCGGGTCGAATCTGACCAGGCAGAGTTCATCGCCGTCGTGAGCGGCCGAAAGCATTACCGTTTTGCCCAATGACTCTTTCCATGTGCCGGTCAAACGGGCCGACTCGTGGATATGGCCGTGGAGAGTAACCAGCGGTTGCCGCTCCTCGATAAACCGCCGAATGGCGATACTGCCCACGTGCACATCCAGGGGTACATGATCGATTTTACGGCCGTCAAGGGCTGCCCGATCCAGGCCGGTATTGTGAGGAGGGGCGTGAAACAAACACACGGTCCTGTCCATGGCGTCGTCCCGGGTCAGTCTGGCCAGGCCTTCCTGAATGGTAAAAAAAGCCAGCTCTGATTCCGTTACCAGGGAGGTGATTGTGCCTTCCTGGGGATGGGTGGAACAGGGATCCACAAAACGGGATACGTCGTACCGTTCCCAATCCTTCAGCCGGAACGGTGTCGGAGGAACAAAGGCATATCCGCAGACACGCAGCGATTCCCATTCCACCCAACGGTCATGCACATATTGCCAGGCGCCGCCTGCCTCAACTTCGCGAACCGCGGCTTCATGCACCCGGGGGTCGTCGTTTCCCAGGATCAGGAACACACGGAACGGGTCCGGCTCCAGGTTGCGATGAAGTTTCTGGAATGCCGGCTCCAGGTAACCTCGCACAAATCCGCCCTCATAAGACAGCTTTCCCCTCGCCGGGAGCAGGTCACCACCCAGAAACAGGGCCGGCGGACGCTCTTTTTCTATACGCTCAAACAGTTTTTCATATTTTTCAACATGACCATGTAGATCGCTGACAAAAAAACTCAACTTCCGGCTGCGAATTGGCCGCTCTTTCTCGGAACTCATTTGGATTCCGGTTCAACCATCACCATGTTGCGTCCACCGCGCTTGGCCACATTTGAAATTCTGAAACGCCGGGCAAACGCCGCGGATATCATGAACCAGAATCCGTCTTCAGGAAGCAGCCCGCTTCCTCGGGGTACAGCAATCACCGCTACACATTTCGAGAATCTTTTGTGCATGTGGCACCCCGGTGAACGGTTGCTATTGTACCCAAGACGAAACAGCCCGTCAATCAGCGGAGGTGCTTTGGCTGCGGTATTGAGATGGGGTCCGGCCCGTGAACTTTTTAAAGGCCGTGTTGAACACCGACTTGGAGTAGAAACCGGTTTCGTAAGCGATCTGTAGGATGGTCATTTCCTTCCAGCGAGGATCCGCCAGGCGGCGGCAAGCTTCCTCTATGCGATACTGGTTCACAAAGTCGTTGAAACTCTGGTTGCGGCGTTCGTTGATAATACGGGAAAGGTAATTTGCGTGAATGTTCATGTGGCGGGCCAGTTTGACCAGTGTCAGGTTCGCTTCCAGAAACGGCTTCTCTTCTTTCATCAGCCGCAAAAGGTCTGCCAATTTCTTTTCCGCTACATCCGTGGTCAGCCCGGAGGTCCGGTACTTGGCTTTGGCTGTGCTCCGAGTCAAGTGACGACGATACCATAACCCCACCGCGGCACCGATGAGCAAGAAAACAAGAAGCAGGTAAACGCCCCGGATCCTGGAGCGGACCTCCAGGGAAAACGTGTCCATGCTTGCTGTCCAGAACCCCGAGCCACTGCGAGCCTGTATTTGGAACTCATATTTTCCCGGCCCCAGGTTCAAGTAGAGAGCGGTCCGCTCCTGACCGGGGCGGGATACGGTCCATTGATCACCGAATCCTTTTAAGCGGTAGCGAAACACCACTTTCTCGGCGGCGGCCAGGTCCGGGTAAGTGAAATAGAATTCCAGCATCTGTAAGCGGCGGTTGAAACGAGCCGGTTGCTCAGGATTCAGATTGCGGCTATCCGCCAACACGGCTTCGATCAATACGGGGATGGGTGGTGGTTTTTCCGCGGCCATTAGTGGATCCAGCATGGCCACACCCCGAACCGTGGCAAAAAGCATGCGCCCATCGGGCATCTTCCACGCCGAAGGTTGAGCATCGGCCGTGCACTCGCTGCTGGGCATGCCCTCGCTTTCATTCCAAACCATGCAGTCCACGCGGGGTGTTTCCCTCTGCAAAAGCCGCCGGGTGTTTTTTTCCATGATGCGGAACACCCCGCGTCGGCTGCCGCACCAGAGATACCCGTGATCATCCTGTAGGATACCCATCACGTAGTTGTCCGTCAGGCCATGCGATTCATTAATTTGAGTCCATCTTCCCTGGCTATAGGCAAACAAGCCCCAGCCCCGGGTCCCCACCCATAACAGACCGTGATTGTCCCTGAACATGGCGGATACCCGGCTTGGTTCCGGTTGTTGATCCCTCCCCTCAAGCCGAGTCCATGTCCCGGCTGCCAGATGCCATACTCCGTCTTCGCCACCGACCCAAAGCTCCCCGGCTTCATTGGCAACCAGCGTGGAGATGGCGCCCTGTTTTGCAACGTCGCCGGGCAAGCGAACAGGCGCAAACCGGCTCCCCTCACCCCGGAACAGGCCAACATTCGTGGCCACCCGGACCGCACCCCGGGGTTGCGCCAGAATGGCGCGAATGGAAACCGCCGGGTCCTTCAGAAACCATCGACGATCACCCGTGGACAAGGCCAAACGCAGCAACCCGCTCCCGGCAGTGCCTACCCAGAGCGTATCATCGTCCTGGAACCCCAGGCTGAGTCCAGGCACATTGATCTCTTTCGCGCCCGCATGATGGCGACCGTTCCATTCAACAATAAAGATGTCGTTGTTGCGGGTCGCAACCCAGGCGGCCCGTTTTTCAGTTGTCGTGATTGCGGTCACGGGTCCGGCTTCCTCCACCAGTCCATGAACCGCACGCCGGCGCAACCGTACCAATCCGGACACTTCCGTACCCACCCAAAGGTTCTTTTGCCCATCCAGCAATAGGCTGAGCACGGAGCCGCTGTCTAAATCCGGCGGGGAGGATGCGGGCATACCGTCAGGTCCCAAGTAGATCAACCCCCGCTCTCCCGTTCCCACCCACATTCCGCCTTCGTTATCCGGAAACAGGCAATGGGGGATAGTGCGGTCAGGGAGAGATACTTTTTCCGCTTCGCCCCCGGTCACCCCCACCTGGAAAAGTCCGGAAGTCGCGGCTATCCACACCCGGTTTCTCCACTGTTCAAGCGCGTGGACCCGGCCGGGAACCCGCGTCAATTGCATCATTCCTTCATACGGTCTCGTTCCCAGAAGGAAGATTTCCCCTGCTTTGTCGGCTGCCCATACCCGTGAGCCGGAAGCGGACCCCAGGCAGGCAACGGCGCGGTTTCCCGGCCAATTCCCAACCCGGGTCGCGTTCTTAAAGCCGCGCAACCAGAACAAGCCCCTGGATGTCCCCACCCAGATGGCGTCGTCACTGCCCACGACCAGGCCGGTGACAGTCAAAGGGGTACCATCTTCCAGGGGAAAAACCGGGACACTCCAGGTTATGCCGTCGAAAAAGGCCAAACCCGCGCTGGTTCCCACCCAGATTCCCCTTTTACCTGTGGCCAACAGCGTCAGAATCTCTTCGCCGGGCAACTGGGGAGAATTCCAATGATTAAATATAAAGAAACGACCACCATCAAAGCGAACCAGTCCCGAACGAGTTCCCAGCCACAGATAGCCATCGCCGCTGCGGCAAAGGTCACGAACAGTACTCTGGGGCAGCCCGTGTTCAGTGGACCATCGGGTAAGCAACAGGTCGGTTGCAACGTTCAACGTCGCGCCCGGGCTTTTGGGGGAAAAGAGGAAAAGCAGGACAAGCAGCACAAACGGTGAAAGGAGTCGTCGCAACCCCTTCATTCAGTCAACCAGCCCTCCAATGCAGTGGATAAATCTCCGCGGGCAACCCCTTTCTCCGTAATAATGGCGGAAACCAGTTCATGAGGAGTCACATCGAAAGCAGGATTGAATACCGGGACATTTTCATTTGCCACCCTAACGTGGCGGAATGTACGAACTTCATCCGCGTCGCGTTCTTCTATGGGAATCTCTTCCCCATGAGAAACCTTGGGATCCACGGTGGACATGGGAGCGGCTACGTAAAATGGAACGCCGTGGTGGCGGGCCAGTACAGCCACGGAATAGGTGCCGATTTTATTGGCTACGTCTCCGTTGCGGGCAATCCGGTCCGCTCCCACGATGACCGCGTCGATGGCTCCGTTTCGCATCAGGCTTCCGGCCGTACTGTCCGTAATCAGGGTCACGGGAATGCCGTCACGCATCAATTCCCATGTGGTCAGCCTTGCCCCCTGGAGAAAGGGGCGGGTTTCGTCCGCCACAACCCGGATCAGTTTTCCTTGTTCAACCGCGGCTCGGATTACCCCAAGCGCGGTGCCGTAACCCGCCGTGGCCAGCGCGCCGGCATTGCAATGGGTCAACACCCGGTCCCCGTTCTTCAGCAGGTCCGCGCCCCGGGCACCCAGGCGCCGGTTTATGGCCACGTCTTCCCGATCCATGGCCCGGGCCTCGTGGATCATGATTGCCGCGAGACCATCGTTATCCTTCCGATGTAACTGGTACACTTTCTGCATGCGTTCCAGCGCCCAGAACAGGTTGACCGCAGTCGGACGGGTGGCGGCAAGTGTGTCGATAATCCGGGTAAACTGGGAATCCACATCACGACCGGTATTTACCACACCCAGGGCTACACCCATGGCAGCCGCCACGCCAATGGCCGGCGCACCACGAATCACCATGTGGCGGATGCTGTCGGCCACCTCGCTGTAGTGGCGATGCACCACCACTTTCTCTTCCAAGGGCAAAAGTCGCTGATCCAGCATGAGGACCTGGTTGTCTTTCCATTCAATTACCGGATGCATGGCAACTGTACTCCTGATCTGAATAAGACCAAAACAATTCCCGGTTCGTCAGCGCAGCCAGCCGGGGGGAACACCTGCTTTGCGAGCCCGCTCATACAACTCTTCCAATTCCAGTTTCAGTTGACTCAACCGTTGCGCTTCTAGCTCATTGCGTTTCCTTAACTCGTCCAATTCCGTCTTTATGCGCTGTTTTTCAAGCGGCAGGTCCTGGTTCAGGTGCTGGGTATGCAGCAGGTTCAAGCGCGACTGATTCTCACGGACCCGGTTTTCCAGTTCCGCAATGCTTTCCTCCAGCCCCCGCTTTAATTGCTGCCAATATTCCGGAGTCCGCCTGGCCTCACTTTCGGGGGATTGGGAATCCACCACGCCGTCGGCGGCGATCACCAGGGGTTGTACTTCCGTCTGGGGGACATTCTCCGTCTGGGAGCCGGATTCGGCAAAACCGGGCTTGTTGCGATCCTCCGCGATATTTTTCAGGTTGCTGTCCGTGATCTGAACCTGTTTCTGCTGCTCCTGCTTAAGCTTCTTGCGACGCTCGGCTTCTTGCTTGCGCAATTTGACAAGGTCGATACTCTGGGCGTCAAGCCGGGAGGGCAGAGAGAGCCCACCCAGTAGGCAAATCGCAACAATCAGTGTGCCGAATTTCATCTGGCCATGATTTTCAGGGAAACCCGCCGGTTCAGGCGGCGCTGGGCCTCAACACTGTTGTCAAATGTGGCTTCGCTCTCACCGTAAAAATTTGTATCAAAAAATTCATCGCCGATGTTCATACGGTTCTTCATATATTCCTTGACCGCTTCCACACGTTGCTGCGACAATTTCAGGTTGTACTCCTCGTTGCCGATGCTGCAAGTGTATCCCTTGAGCACCACCATATACTCTGATTTGCCTTCCAGAAACCGTGCGGCTTTATCCAGATCAGCCGTCGCCGCCTCGGATAATTCCGCGCTGTCCAGATCGAATAGCAGGTCCACGGAAAACTCGGATACTTCAGATGTTTTTTGCGGCCGTTCTTCCTGTTTCAACTTGTCCAGGATGGGGATCTCTTCGGTTGAAATGGGAGCGGCTTCAACTTCACTCTCCGGCAGGAGTGCAACGTGATGGCCCAATTCCACAGGATAACCGCCATCCAGAATTTTGACCGTGGAATTGGTGTTCTGGGGATATACCACAATCCCGGTTCCCACAATGACGGGAGGCAGATCCGGCTTCACGTACTTGTAAAAAAGCACCAGGTCTCCCCTGCGAGCCACGTCCCGCCCCAGGTTCACGGCCACCATGTCGCCGCTGGATGCAATTTCCCGGGGCACATCCTGCTCGATATCCAGGTAAACCACACGTCCCCGGACACCCGCGTCGGGGAGCCGGGAATCCAGGTACTTCAATTGACGCCGGTAAACCGGCTCCTGCTTTTCAAACGACAACAGGAAATGGCCGATTTCAGCTGGAGACGGGGCGTTGACCAGTTCGACCACGGCGCGATCCGGATAAACACAAGTAACCACGGCCTCTCCACGAAAACGATAATAGGTCCCCAGACTGCCCACTGAAAACGGATCTGGGATTTTCCCTCCCCGTGAAACCACCTGGAAGCGGTCGCCTTCACGAATCCCCGCACTTGCTCCCTCATTGATAAACACGAGGTCCCCACGAGTAAAAATGCTGCGATCAAAATCCAATTGTTCGGCTCCCACGATGCGGATCGAATCATCGATACCGGGGCTGATCACAAACGAACCATACAGATCGGCCAGCGATACCAACAGTGATTCATCTTGATAGGTATAGGCTGTGCGGATATTGAGTTTCCTGGGTTTCTGCACGGCATCACTCTGGGCGGTCAAAGTCGCTCCCAAAAACAGAACGGCCCAAATCAGGATTGTCTTTTTCATGGCAGTCTCCTGTGCATGCAAAGCCGGGACATTTGCGCCGTCCCGGAGCCTTCGGCGCCACGTTTCGCTCTCCCCAGTCGCCATGGCGACCGCGCGGGCCGCAGGGCGGTTGCTTTCCCGCTGTTTTGTTCCAAACTCACGGTATTTTAGATAAAACAAAACCTTTGTTTTGTCAAGATAAGGCTTTTTTTGCTTTAGATCCGCGTTGTTGACAACCGCTTAAATTTAGGGTATTTCTCTAAGCAACAGTTGGTAATGACCGGCATGACTGCCGGGAAGAGAAGGGATGGAAATTGATGCCCAATCGAGTTATTGAGAAACCTGTGGCCGAATTGTACCGCCGCATTCACGTTGAACGTCTGGACGGCGTGGTGCAGATCCAGGACGCTCATTTCACCAAAGCCCTTTATTTCCGCCGGGGCCGCCTTGAGTTCGCCCGCACTACGGTGATCCAGGAAAGACTGGGTGAAATCCTTTACAAACTGGGAAAGATCAATCAGACCCAGTTCTGGAGCCTGCACAAAATGATGGAGGGTCGCAAGGATCGACTGGGACAAGTGCTGATTCATGCGCGAATCCTGGATTCCCAAACCCTGGCACTCGCACTGGCTCACCAGGCAGCTGCAATCGCGGTCGGCGCGCTTTCACTTAACTCAGGGACATGGGAATTTTCTCCTGAACTACCGGAGATTCCCGAAGATTCCCGGCTGGGCATTCCCATTCCCCGTATCATTGCCATGGGCATGTCACGCATGGCCAATCTCGCCTATTTTCGCAACCGCTATTACGACCAGACGGCCAGTCGATTTTCCCTGGACCCGGAATTGCTGGCTTCTTTGGGTTCCGAAACCCGCACCCTCTATGAGCAATTGCCAAAATTGACCGGCATCGCCTGCGGTACATTCCACTTGCACCTGAAATGTACGGAGGACATAACCTGGACCCATTTGGTCCATCTCTACCTGATCAATGGTCTCGGGTTCAGTGAAGTCAGTCACGCGGACAAGGAAATCGATCACAACATCGAGAACATGCTGGCTCTCTTTAATCGGATCAACAGCGGAAACGCCAGTCATTACGATATACTTGGTTTGAAAGACACCGCGAATGAGGATGAAATAAAAAGTGCTTATTTCCGACTGGCCAAGCAATTGCATCCGGACCGCCTCGGAAACGCCCCGGATCCGGGAATCCGCGAAAAGGCCAACTTTGTTTTTTCCGCCGTCAATAAGGCCTTTGACATTTTGAATGACCCCCAGCGGCGACGGGCATACGATACCGGAGAAACGGAAGAGGATGAATCGCAAGGCCGAACCCAGAGCAACCTGAGGGAGCGGGCTCGCATGCTCTACCAAAAGGCCAAAACCCTCTACTCGCGACATCGCTTCTGGGAAGCCGCCACCCTGATGGATGAAGCGGTGAAACTGGATAACGACAAATCAGCCTACTTCATGTTGCTGGGAATGGCCCAGGTTCACATCAGCTCATTGAGAAGGTCGGCGGAACGCAACCTGAAACGCGCCGTGGAACTCGACCCCTGGAACGCCGACGCGATTGCCGGCCTGGGTCTGCTTTTCCAGGAAGAGCAACTGGTCAACCGGGCAGAGGGATTCTTCCGCAAAGCCCTTTCCATCAACCCGGATCACAAAATCGCGCGCAAGCGCCTGGAAGATCTGAACGGTGGCGCCAAAGGCAAACGATCACTTTTCGGAAAAAAGAAGTAGTTATTGTCTCCTGCTACCTGTAATCTTCTCTTCAACTCGTTCTTGTGATGAGAACTCACGAGTGGTTGTGATGAGGCGCAAAGCGCCCTGGTGATGAGGGAACTTCCGGGTTCTGTGATAGAGAAAAACCAGGCTCTGAATAACGAATAAGGAAGAACGAATGAAAAAAGCCTCTCACGTTTTTTTTCTACCTTCTACTTTCTGCAAGGACCAAAAAGGGCACTTGGCCAGGGGCAAGAGGCAACGGGCGTACGGGCGGTTCACGAACCGCCCCTACCGCTGTTTTCCTGTCACCTGTCTCCCTGCCACCTTTTTTCAACTTCTTTCCTCTCCAACTTTCCAACTCTCCAACTTCCCAACTTTTCAACTCTGTTTAAAAGCTTCATCCATGATTTCACGAATACGGGCAGCCGTCTTGTCCACCCGGGCCATCCACTGGTCGGCTTGTTTTACCGTTTCCGCGGCAAATTCACGGTCCTCGAATCCCTCAAGGTTGATGCGCACGTTGTACCAGGCCCCGCGGGCGCAGGTTGCGGCGGCCAGCCCGGCCACTCCGGCATCGGACAATGAATTCGGGTTGCCTTTCGCCGCGGCCTCAACCGCCAAACCGGCGGCATCTACGGCCTTCTCCAACACACCGAGTGGTACACATACGGCCCCGCGGGTGGCTTCATCCAGGGCCTGCTGCCTGAGAGCAGCCTCTTCATCCGATCCTTTGGGCATAGACAGGGCATCCATAATGCGGTTAAAGGCCTCGGTATCACGATCAATGGCATCATTAAAAAAGGCGACCAGTTCCTGACCTTTCTCCGCCAAAACGATCATCTCTTCTTTCACCTCTTTAAACTTGCGTTTGCCGCTGGTCAAGTTGGCCACCATGGTACTCAACCCCGCGGAAAGTGACCCCATGAGAGCGGACACGCTGCCGCCCCCGGGAGCCGGGGAATCAGACGCCAACTCCTCGGTAAACGCATAAGTGTCCATTGACGCCAACCGCCCCTTGCGCTGAAAACGGTATTCAATGATGCGCTTTTCTACATCAAAAGGGGCGAGTTCATCCAGGCCCAGGCTTTGTACAGCCACGCGCACCAGTTCATTTTCGGAAACCCCGGTAGAGACCCCTTGTCGAGAAAGGAAGTGGCGTCCGCTTTCCACCATGGCTTGCAATGGAATCAACCCCACCAATTCGCTGCCCGTCACGCGCACGCCGAACTCACGCCCGAAGCGGTCGCACTCCTCAAATACCCGGTACAAAGGGGCCTCATGAAAATTGAGAATATTGACGGAAACCTGGGCCATGTTGTACTCATCGATATACCAGCCGATTCCCTGCACGCCTTTGAGCGTTCCGGGCACGGTTTCCCTTTTCCCGGTTTGCGGGTTTTTTGCCTTGTAGCCCTTTTCCCGCACTCGCTTGGCGATTTTATTGGCCAGTTTCACGCTACGCGTATTGAGATTAACGTTGTAGGCAATCAGAAAGTCGCGGGCACCAATTACCGTGGCCCCGGAACGGGGATTGAATTCGGCCGCGCCGAAATCGGGCTGGAAATTTTTCTGCTTCAGTTTTTCCGGCAGGGCTTCATATTCGCCGCGCCGGATATCGGGCAGGCGCCGTCGCTCCGGGCGGGTCGCCGCTTCGGCATACAGGTACACGGGAATCTTTAACTCTTCGGCCACACGTTTACCGACCTGGCGGGATATCTGTACACAATCCTCCATGGTAACCCCGGCTACCGGTACGAATGGACATACGTCCGTGGCTCCCAGGCGCGCGTGCGCGCCGCTGTGCCTGGACATGTCAATCAATTCGGCCGCCTTGCGGATGGCGCGGAATGCCGCTTCGCCGATCTTTTCCGGCGAACCCGCAAAAGTCACCACGGTCCGGTTCGTATCCTTGCCCGGATCCACATCCAGCAACTCCACATCGTCGACCGTACAGATCTCAGCCGTGATGCGATCAATAATCGCCTTGTCCCTGCCTTCGGAAAAATTGGGCACACACTCAACAATGCGCGTCATGATGTCCTCCTGTTCTCAGTCTGCCTTTTTTTTTCTTTCGCGTTCGGCGGGCGGGTGGAAACAGTTTTTTTTGCGCCATTCACTGATTTCGTGATGGTGACCGGAAAGCAACACCTCCGGAACCACATGGCCCCGAAAATCCCGGGGTTGGGTGTATTGCGGCCAAGCGCCCTGTCCTTCTCGGTAATATGAATCCGTGGCCACGGATTCGCTGTTTCCGATCACACCGGTAATCATCCTCGCCACGCTCTCGACCAGAACCGCCGCGGCCAGTTCTCCTCCCATGAGTACATAAGGGCCAATGGAAAGTTCTTCGTCCACGCGCTGATCAATAAACCGCTGGTCCACGCCTTCATAGCGACCGCAAACCAGGATCAAGTGGGACTCCATGGATAATGCTTTTACCCGTTCCTGCGTCAGAATGGGCGCGTAAGCGGAAAAAAGGATCACCCGGCCCGGACGCAATCCGGAAATATGATCAACAGCCCGGAACAATGGAGTCGGTTTCATCACCATACCCGGACCGCCGCCGAAAGGACGGTCATCCACTTTGCGGTGCTTGTCGCGGGTAAATTCTCTCAGATCAAAAGCGTCTATGCGGATAATCTCGCGTTCCATTGCTTTGCCCAGAAGTCCGAATTTCAACAGGTCGCGAATCATCTGCGGGAAAATGGTGACCACTGAAAAGATCATGCGTTCAAGTCCATTAAACCCTCGGGCGGTGCAATCACCACCCGTCGTGAAATGATATCGATGTGCACAACAATCTCCGGGTGCCAGGGCACCAGTACACGGCGTCCCTGGTATTCCAGTTCCAACAACGGGTTGACGTCACGCTGGTGGACATCGGCAACAACGCCGCAGTCGTTTCCCGTGGTATCCACCACCTTAAAACCCCGAAGGGAACTGGATTCGCCGTTGTTTACGTCTGCGGGCCGATCCAGCCACATTTCAAACCCCACCAGGCGATATGCCTCTGAAATGGAGTGACAACCCGCGAAAGCCAGCACCCATTCTCCCCGGATACTGCGCACACCCTCCAACGCCAGGCTAAGGCAACGGCCTCGAGAATGAAGCCTGAAGAGAATTCCGCCTTGGAGGTCCCGCCCACTCAATTCGGAGGAGGCCTCTAATACGACCTCCCCCTTGTTCCCCCGGGTTCTTGAAATTCTCCCCAGAAACCGCAAAGAGTTTTACTGCTCGTAACGCTCGATGATTTCCAGGTTAAAGCGCCTTCTCTGTTTCATTCCGGCAGCGGCCAGAATCGTCCGGATCGCCCTGGCGGTCCGGCCCTGCTTGCCGATTACTTTTCCAAGATCGCTCTGTGCTACACGAAGTTCAAGAATGGTTGTCTGTTCGCCGTCAATCTGGGTCACGGAAACCTCTTCGGGATTGTCAACCAGTGATTTGCATACCGTTTCCACCAGTTCTTTCACGTTTCCCTCCTTAATTTTCAGATCGCAGGACTTTTTTCAACAGCGATCGCACTGTCTGGGATGGTTTCGCTCCCTTTTGGATCCACTCGTTGTATTTTTCCATGTCGAGTTTGATTTCAGCTGGTTCACTCATGGGGTTATAATGTCCGATCAAATCAATATAACGTGATTCTCTGGGTTTTTCACGGTCAATCGCCACAATTCGATAGAAGGGTCGATGTTTGGTTCCGGCGCGGGTCAGTCGTATGGCTACCATGGGTGTTTCTCCTCAATTGCAAATAGAGAATTTACCCCATTTTCCGAGAAATGTCAAACCTTTTCATCATGCGGCGGAACATGGGTTTGCCCATGGTTTTGCGCATCTCCTGGTAGCCTTTCAACAAGCGGTTGACTTCCTGGACACTACGCCCGGCCCCGCGTGCAATGCGCAAGCGGCGACGACCGTTGATCAGTTTGGGTCGGCTGCGCTCCTGTGGTGTCATGGAACGGATAATGGCGATCATATGGACGATATTCTTGTCATCCAGTTCAGCACCTTGAAGGGCAAGGGCTTTACCTCCCATCCGGGGCAGCATGCCCATGATGTCCTGCAGAGATCCCAACCGGGTCATTTGTGTCAATTGTGCGGCGAAATCTTCCAATGTAAACTCATTGCGCATCATGCGACGTGCCACCTGTTCGGCTTCCCGCTGGTCCAGTTCCTCTTCCGCCCGTTCGATAAGCGACAACACATCGCCCATTCCGAGAATCTGCGCGGCCAGGCGGTCGGGATGGAAGGGTTGCAGATCATCGGGCTTCTCCCCCGTGCCCATGAACATGATGGGCTTACCCGTGGCACTGACCATGGACAACGCGGCACCGCCGCGGGCATCCGCGTCCATCTTGGTTAGAATGATTCCGGAAATCCCCACCGCCTCATTGAAACGACGTGCCGACTCCACCGCGTCCTGACCAGTCAGGGCGTCGCCGACAAACAAAACCTCTTCCGGATTGAGCGCGCGTTTCAACGAGATCAACTCCTGCATGAGCGTGTCATCAATGTGCAGCCGCCCGGCCGTGTCGGCGATCACGCGATCATAACCCGTTTCTCTGGCCTCCCGCAACAACCCGGGAACCTGGCGCTCAAGGGAAATGTCTGTTCGCGCCCGGTGGCAGGGAACATCCACTTCGCGGGCCACGGCCGCCAACTGCTCCTCCGCGGCCAGTCGCTTGGGATCCAGGGAACTCAACAGCACGCTGTCTCCCCGGCGCTTCAGGAAAAGAGCCAGTTTCCCGGCCGTAGTGGTTTTTCCCGTTCCCTGAAGGCCCACCAGCATGATGACTCCGGGTTTGCGCTGTGCCCGGCCCAACTCTTTGCGCGTTTCTCCCAGTAAGCGCGTCAATTCCGCCTGCACGAGCTTGACCACCTGCTGGTATGGGGTTAAACTTTCGCGCACTTCCTGACCCAGGGCGCGTTCACGTAGTTTGGCGACAAACTCCTTGACCACCAGGTAGTTCACATCCGCTTCCAGCAGGGAAAGGCGGATCTCCCGCAACGCCTGTTTCATATTGTCTTCCGTGACCGTGGCTTCCCCTTTGAGGTAGCGCATCACCTTGGTCAGGCGTCCACTTAAATTATCCAGCATGATTGTTTGCTCCCACTTGATTTTATCACATGATGCAAATCCGCCAAACGCCCAAATAAGCCGGATTTCACGCCGAGTGGATCCGCGGTACGGTCCAATTCCCCCGCAGATATAAGCTCCCCATCAAGGCGGCGGTCAACGCGTTTGAAACCAGCATGCCCCACCAGATCCCCAGGGCGGCGCCCGGCTGCCCCGGACCTCCGAGCCAGACCATGGCCAGGTAGTAGACCAGGGGAACCCGAAAAATCCAGATCCGGGACAGATTGGTGAACATGACCGGAAGTGTGTGCCCCGCACCCTGGAAAACCCCGTTCAGCATCACAACCACGGCAAAAAAGATTACCGAGGGCGCCACCAACCTGAATATAGGTTGTCCCAGGGCCATGACTTCCGGCTCCGCGGCAATAAAAATTCCGATGATCCAGCGCCCCGAGAAAGCGGTCGCCAGCATGGTGGGCAGCAACACGCCCAGGACCATGCGCATGCCACGGTTGACGGCCAGGCGCGCCCGGGCCACATTTCCCGCGCCCAGATTCTGCCCCACAATGGCGGTTACTGCCTGAGATACGCCGATGGCCGGCATCATGAACAGGTGCACCACCCGGATGGTAATGCCGTAAGCGGATACCACTTCCGTGCCGAAACGGTTGACGATTCCCATCAACACCAGGAATCCCAGGGAAGCGCCGGACATACCGATTGAAGAGGGTATGCCGATACGCACCATAAGGGAAAACAAGTCCCACCCGGGCAAAAGATGGCGGGGACGAAGGAAAAAACCCTGGTTGGGCCTGAAGAACCGCCACATTCCCATCCCGGAGGCCACAGCCCGGGATAAGACGGTGGCCAAAGCGGCACCGCTCACACCCAGGACCGGCATTCCCAGCCAGCCGAAAATCAGAATCGGATCCAGTATCAGATTCATTCCTGCCGAAATCAACTCGATCCGCAACGGGGAACGGGTATCGCCATATCCATTCATCACCGCCCGATACACAAAAAAGGGGAACGCCGCGGGCATGCCGATCACCATGATGCGATAATAGTCCAGCGTCTGCTGCAAGGCCTCAGGCGGGGTGCGCAACAAAACCAGGAAATCCCGGGCCCAGATCAGGCCCACGGCCACAAAAAAAATGGAAAACCCCACCATGTAGGAAAACAGGTTGCCGGCCGCCCGGCGCGCCTGCTCCGCATTACCGCTCCCCATGTATTGGGAGACCAGTGAAGTGCCGGCCACGGAGAATCCCATGCCCAGCGAGATAATGAAAAAGATGATGTTAAAAGAGATTACCGGTGCAGCCAGGGCTGAACTACCGAGTTTGCCCAGCCAGAACGCGTCAGCCAGATTGTAGAGAGTCTGCACCACCGATGCCAGGGCCAAAGGAATGCCCAACCCCAGAATGGCGCGGACCATGCCTCCCTGAAGCATTTCAACACGGTGATCTCCGGACATGGTCTCCCATTATACTCCAGTTGGGAGTTCCGGCAAGGCATCAGGCAAGCCTAATTGCCGGGTTACCGCGCCAACTTCAGTTTCGCCTGGTTACCGATACGGTACATGACGGGAACCACAATCAGTGTCAGAAAAGTGGCAAAGGTCAAGCCGAGGATCACCGTCCACGCCATGGGTCCCCAGAACAGGGAATTGTCTCCGCCGAAGTATAAATACGGACTTCCTGAGCGCAACAGCGAGGCGAAATTGATGTTCATCCCCAGGGCCAAGGGAGTCAAGCCCAGGATGGTGGTGATGGCGGTCAAAAGCACCGGACGCAAGCGGGTTCTTCCCGCCTGGATAATGCACCCGATGGATTCTTCCAGGGAAATATCACTGCCGGCGCCCCCGACGGAATTATTTTCGTATTGTAGTGGAATTGTTGTTCAGACTCACCAAAAACCTGAATATTTCGCCTGTTCTCAACCAGGCCATACCCGTATTGGTCACCGGTGATTGACTTTCATTCCCGCTCAACCAGTGCTACACTGGTGCCGGCATGAGCGAGAAAGATTCCACCGCTACGAATGAATCCCGGCTCTCATTCGGCATTCGGGGTATGACCTGCGCAACCTGCGCACGCCGGATTGAACAGCGTTTGTCCAAGACGCCGGGAGTGGATTTCGTTTCCATCAACCTAGCAACGGAACGGGGCTTTGTGACCGGTTCACCCGCGCTGACCCTGGAAAAAGTGGGCCAGAGCGTCCGTGAGGCCGGGTACAACATCGATACCGAGCCCCCGGGACAGGATGTTGCTGATCGGCACTTTCGCCGGGCCCGGGCCAACCTGTTTCGAGCCCTGCTGATCACGCTTCCGGTCACCCTGTTGATGATCCTGCATATGTCCGGGATTCATGTCCGCGGTATACCGTGGATTGAGGTTGTTTCCGGGATTCTATTGTGGGCGTTTCCCGGCCGCGGCACCCTGCGCAGTGCCTGGATCGCCTTGGTTCATCGCCACACCAACATGGATTCCCTGGTTGTGATGGGCAGTGCCGCGGCCTGGGCTACCGGTTTAATGAATGGACTGGGGGCCCCGGTGCTCTCCTTCGGCAGCCTAGCCACCATGCTGCCGGCCCTGCATTTAAGCGGACGCTACGTGGAATCCCGGTTGCGACGTCGCGCCGCCTCGGCCATCCACGGCCTCCTGGCCCTGCAACCCGATGAAGTCGACCTCATCCATGAGAGCGGCACGATCCGCGTTCCCTCGGAAAGCGTCAAGCCGGAGAGTCTGATCCGGGTACGATCCGGAGAACGCATACCGCTGGACGGAACGGTTGCAAACGGCCGGGGCCTGGTGGATGAAGCCATGGTGTCGGGTGAACCCACCCCCGTACCCAAAAATGAGGGCGATGCGGTCATCAGCGGTACTATCCTGCAGTCGGGCTCCCTGGAGATTGTGGTTACCCACGTGGGAGCGGACACCTTTCTGTCCCGCATGATCCGCCTGGTCGAAGAAGCCCAATCATCAAAAGTGCCGATCCAGGCCCTGGCGGACCGCATTACCCTGGTGTTTATTCCCGTGGTCACCGCCTGCGCGCTGGCTGCAGGCGCGGCATGGTTCTGGGCGTATCCCCACCTGCAGCCCCTGCTGCAAAGGGCGGCGAGCTGGCTGCCCTGGGTGGTCTGGGATGCCGGCGCCGCATCCACCGCGATCTTTGCGGTCGTGGCGACACTGGTTGTCGCCTGTCCTTGCGCCCTGGGGCTGGCCACGCCCATGGCCTTGACAACCGGAAGTGGGGCAGCCGCACAACGCGGCCTGATCATCCGCAACGGCGAAGCCATCCAGATGTCACAGGAAATGGACGCGCTGCTTCTGGACAAGACCGGAACTCTGACCCAGGGTCATCCGCGCGTGGTTGAGAATACCCTGTCCCCTGAAATGGTCGGCGTGGCCGCCGCCCTGGAGCACCACTCCATTCATCCGCTGGCCGAGGCGGTGGTTCGCTACGCGGAAAGCATCCACGCTCCCATTCCGTCCAGGGTTGAGCAAATCCGTGAAACAGCCGGACAGGGAATCAGCGGCCGCGTGAACGGCAACCGATTCTATCTGGGACGCCCTGAAAAATCCGGCGATTACCCGCATTGGCTGCGGGCTGGATACACGGTTGTGGAGTTGCGCCGTGATGAACACGCAATGGGAGGATTGGCCACGGCGGACACCCTGCGCGAAGACAGCGCCGTTTCGGTGGCGCGGTTCCGCAAAGAGGGCATCCGTGTCATCATGGTAACCGGGGATCACGAAGCCGCGGCCCGGGCCGTGGCCAAGGCTGCAGGCATCGATGAGGTTTTTGCCGGTTTGACCCCCGAAGAAAAGGTGGAAATCGTACACCGCTTGCAGCGAAAGGGCTTGCAGGTGGGCATGGTGGGGGACGGACTCAACGACGCCGCCGCGCTGAAAACCGCGGATGTGGGCATTGCCGTGGGTGAGGGAACGGACCTGGCCATGGAAAGCGCGGATATGGTGATCGTTCGCGGTGGCCTTTCGCGGGTCGCGGATGCCGTTGACATCTCGCGAATTACTTTCCGCGCCATCCGCCGGAACCTCTTCTGGGCATTCTTTTACAATCTACTGGCCATCCCCCTGGCCATGGCCGCCCTGCTTCATCCACTGGTGGCCGAGGCCGCAATGTTCTTCAGCAGCGCCAACGTGGTGTTGAACGCGTCGCGGGTTCCCGGGAAAGTCAAACAAAGGCTGTCAGAGTAAAAAGAGGCTTTTTATTGTCCTCTCGCATCGCGCGAAGCAGATAAGGCACACGAATTGGAAAGCCCCTGGCCGGAAAATCTTTTCCGGCCAGGGGCGGCTATGGTTCTTGATTCAGCAGTTAATCGCGGGAAAATACTGTTTTCTTGCTTTCCTTGTCGGAACCGGACACCTCCGCCACAACGGTGACGGCGTATTGCCACTCAGCCGCTTCATCCTGCGTGGCAAATCCCGGGGATTCATCACGATAGGTGTAAGCGGTGTCGGAATTCACGTAGTCCATCGAGGTGTAAGGCGTACCCCATTCGGTTTCGCCCACCTGGCGCCGGTAGATGTTGAAGTGGGTCAGGTTTTCGAACTTGTTGTCGTTGCGGGCATCCGTTTTCCAACTCAACTCGTTGATGTAACGGCGCAAAAAGAATCCGCGGATCAGGGATTCGGACACACCGGCCTCAGTTGGCTGGAAGGGCGCGTCAATCACTTCGACCGTGATGGCCTTGTGACCCATGCGGTTCAGGTTGTCGGCCACAAAGTAGTGAATTTCGTAGAATCCGGGCTCCTGGAAGGTCACATCCAGGTTCTTGCCGTTTTCCCATAAACCCAATTTGTGGATGTACCATGTATGGTTCACGATGCTGCCGTTCACCTTGACGGTTTGGCCGCTTAAGCGGGTTTGTTCCTTTGTGATAATGGTGGCAGGCACATCCGTGATGTTGACCGTGGGTCCGCCGGGCTCCTGGGGCAGCATGCGGTACCACACCCGGGTCTGGCAGTGTTCGGGGAGTCCGTTGCAATTGCGGTCGGTCCAGACACAATGCATGTTACCCTCATAATCCACGTCGATTTCCATGCGGATGGGGAAACGCGAGGTGTCATCAACTTCAAACAAAGGCGATTTGAAATCTTTGGTGAAACGCACCGCCACGGGCAGGAAACCATCCGCATAATTTATTTGCGTCATGGCGTAGGCCACGTCGTTTTTGGCAACCGCCAATCCTAGGAACTCCTGGTGGCCGGGACCGATGTTGGGACCGGGACGCCACTCTCCGTTGTACGGTTTGTAGATAGACGCGATGCCACCGGAGCGGAAAGAACAGGTTCCGTATATGTCGCCCGTGGAGGTGGCGGCAATCTCCGGCCAGTAGCCGCCGGCATGAATGTTGACCGGGGCCTTGCCGCGACGCTCCGTATAGCCGTCCCGGGGCATGTCCTGGCCGGCCACTGTCCAATCGCCCGTGTCACCGTCCATAAACAAACCGTAAAGCCGACCCTTGGAAAAAACATTGTCCTGGTGAATGGTCACGCTTCCCGGAAGCGGATCCTGCTCGTGATTCAGAAAGGCGCAGGAGTAATTGGTGCGATAGGTCCATTGCGTGGAACCCTTTCTCAGGATGCTGACCACGATCTCGCTGTCATGGTTCTTGTAATTGGCGCCTTCCGGATGGGGCACGATGTACTGCCAGGTCATGTAAAGGTCGTCGGTTTCCGGATCGTAGCTGAGACGCGGCCAGGCGGAGTTGGGTCTGTCCATGAGGACTATCTGATTCGTCCACACGCCATTTTTGTAGTAGGCATACCATGTATCACGGTTGGCGCTTGCATTGCCGTCATGATAAGAAATATGTATCGTGCCTTCCCTGTCCTCCAGGACCTGCGGAAAACCAGCGGAATAACGCCGGTTCACCGCCACAGCCGGAAACTGGTCCAACGCGGGACTCCACTGGCCGGTGGCGGGGTTGTGGGTCCGGTACACGATGTTGGCGCGGGACACGCTTTCGCCCTCTTCCCACATCACGATCACGCGGCCGTTGCTCAACACCTTGACCACTGGATGCATCGACCAGTAGGGATCAAGTCCACCCGACCAAGACACACATGTCTTGTCTTCGCGGGCGTTGACTCGGGAAAAATCGATCTCTTCCCGGGCGCTGTCGGATGAAAGGTCGATCTTTTCACCCGCATTCAGAAAAGGCGTCGCTACGGCGAACGCCAACAGAACTATAAGAATTCTCTTCATGTTTTCCTCCTCAATGGTTCCTCAACCGCCTACAGACGGAAGCGATAAACAAAACCTAGATGCAGACGCAGCGTGTCGAGTTTCGCCTCATCTTCAAAATCCGCGATCTGATGCGTACCGAATCCATAACGCATGTCAAAGAAGAGGTCAACCTGCGGCGCCACCGGATAATATACTCCGCCCACCAGGCCGAATCCCCAGCGGGTCACGTAACCGGCATCGGGATTGTAATCATTGGTTTCCTTGGCGTTGAAGGCGATGGCGGTCGCACCCACATAGGGTTTGAACTTACCGCCCGCTTCGAACACGTAGCGCGCGCCCAGTGCGATAGGCGCGCGAACGATCTTTGTTTCCGCATCCACACCCAGGATGGTTCCGGTCTTTGTCGAGTAAGCCACGTCAATGAAACCTTCCACGTGGGGATGGAATGCGTAGATCAAGCGGAAATCAAAGCTCACGGCGCTGGAGCCGTAAACTTCCTTGAACACCTCGTCGGACATCATGGACAAGCCGATTCCGGCTCCGATTCCGAGACTGGGGCTCCATTCCTTTTCCACTGCCGGCTCCCTGAGAACTTCCTCAGCAGCCGGTTCCACGGTTTCCGGTTCAGCCGCAACTTCCGGTTTTTCGGGTTCCTGCATTTCTTCTTCTATCGCCGGCGACGGCGGCAATTCGCCTTTGAACTTCACAAAGCGGCCGGATTTCGGATCCTGGACCATGACACGAACGCGTTTGCCGTCTTGCAGGCAGACCAACGTATCCGCCAGTTGTCCGGTTTTGCGGCTCAGCAGGTGATGGGTGATGAGAAGATCTTTCGGCTCCAGACCTGAAGTCACCAGTGCCTGGCTCTCGTATTGAGCGTCGACCACGATGTCCGCGCGCCGGGCTTGATTATCATTCACCACGAATACGTGATCTCCGGCATCATCGCTGAGCACCTGGTCCTCTGAAATCACCACGGCATCGATCACTTCACGCTTGAGCAACTTGAAAGAAAGCGGCTCCGCGCCCAGGCGCTCAGCCGGATCTATAACGGTGAGGCGTACAACGTTGTTTTCCACGCCGGCCACCACGGCGGTCATGCCGTTACCCAAGTCGATCTCACTTCCAAGGGGGAAGAGATCCAGGTCAGCCGGGTCAACTTCCAGATCCGCCGTTTTCAGGCGGGGATTGGTTACCTTGGCGACTTCGGTTCCGGCTTCCACTTCCGTGCCGGGAACAACCAGTAACTCCACCGTGCCGGTCTGGGATGCAGACACTGAGGCCTGGGGCGACCGGGCCTTGATTTCTTCCAGACGGGCCTGGGTTTCCTCGATACGGGTCTTGGCCTGGGCTTCCGCCGCCGGGCTGCGTTCCTTCCAATGTTCCCGGTTCCAAAGGATCTTTTTCCAACGCTCCAATTCAGCTTCCGCTTCACGGGCCTCTGCTTCCAGGCCTTCGTTCAACATTATCAGCACGAAACCCTCCGAAACCAGGTCCCCATCAGACACCTTGATGTCTGTTACGGTTCCCGAAATCGCAGTTCGCGCGGTCAGCACCCGGGGTTGAAAAACCACCGAGTAGCTTCTGTATTCTCTAAACAAACCGGTTTCAATTTTCTGAACCAGTACTTTGACCTTTTTCGGACAATCCGGTTCAGTCCGAGCTGCCTGCTGGGCGGACACCAATACGGGAACCAACAGCGCCAGGCCGGCAGCAAAATTAAACCACCACCTTACTTTCATAAAAGCCTCCGTACTTTGATTGATGAATAAGAACATAACTGCTGCGGTCCGGATTATATCGAAGGGTCGCCTGGAAGTCAACAAAATCACCGGGCAATCAGACCGGACTCTTGCGCGAAAAGTTTGACTTTCACCGAGGCTTCCTATAAAATCGCCTGACATTAATATCAGATGAAGACGAGCGAAAAGCAGTTAATTCGTATTCCCGTCATATTGTTTTTCACGATCGGTCCGATCATGACAAACCCGCGGGCACAATGGGTCCAGCGTCCACTCTGATGGCAATGAACAATCCGGCAAAGAAAGCGCCGCGGATGCGTTCCGAAGAAGTCATCGTCCAATTTTCCGGGGGAATCGACTCGCTTTACACGGCGCTGTTCCTGGCCAAGCAATACAAGCGCATCCACCTGCTGACGTTTGACAAAGGTTATCTCCACTGCGGGTTGAACTTCAGCCGCCCCAACGTTCGGCGCCTGGAAGAATTGCTGGGGCCGGAACGCGTGACCTTTGAAATCGTCGATATCCGGCCCCTCTTCCGCGAAATGGCGATGAAAGGCCTGCGGCGCAACGCCCGTGAGTACGGCAACGAGATCGCCTGGTGCATCCCCTGCCGCGCATCCATGGCGCTTTCCTGTGTGCTCTACGCCCTGGAGCACGGCATTCCGGCTTTTACCGACGGCGCCAACTGGGAACAGGCCCCGGGCAGGGAAACCATCCTGGTTACCGCCGACAATTATCCCGGATACCTGCAATTGATTCACGATTTCGCGCGCGATTTCCAGGTCCGCTATTTTTCACCGGTTTACGAATTGAACTCAAGACAAGAGCGACGCCGGCTTCTGCTGGAACAGGGCTTTCACATTGACTGGAACAGTCTCGACGTCAAACGCCCCAAATCCCCACTCAACCTGTTCAATCCACGCTACTACCGACGCTTTCAGCCGATCTGCCTCTCCGGTTGGCTGGCCCACTGGAAACGCAATATCTTCCATGTACGGGAAGACACGTCAGAGAAAAGGGTTCTGGATTTCATTACTCCCCGCCTGGATCGTGTGCGCCGGGATTTTTTTCCCGCCTACTTCCAGGATCGCGGCCTCGACCTGGATGAGATACTGGCCCGGCGCAGTCCAGTGGGAAATGAAAAGTAAAAGATCTCTAACGTTTCGTGTGGGGAAGCACACATTGATGATTGGCTAGCGGTTGTGGGGATGAGTGCCCAGAGGGCATACATACCCAGAGGGCATACATACCCGCAGGGCATAAAGCATAAGCGAACGCAAACGTAGGTTCCGGGGACCCATGGTCTGAGACAGGATGGTCGGCTTAATACGCAAAAAGACCGCAATGGGTCTGGGCCGAAGTGGTGAGCGGTGAATTCCTGTTTTCTTTATTTCTCCTGGTTCATTGCTGCCCACCATCCGTCTAACTGAACCAGTACCGTGCTGATCTCTTTCAGGATTTCTGCCAGACGCGTACTTTGCGGATGCAAGCGCCGCAAACGACTTTGCGCGGAATCAAGGCGCCGGCGGGTGCGGTCAACCAGCGCGTCACGGCAGGAAAAACGCTCCATCAGGCACCGTTCCAGCCAGCCATCCAGGGTGTCCACCATATGGCGCAAGCGGTTGCTTTGGCTTTTGTCTCTACACCCGGCCAGGCGCTCTTCCAGGGCATCAATCAACAACACCAGGGTCAGCATGAAATCCACAGGCACGATCTTCACCTGTTTTCGCGACAGGCTTCAAGGCATCGGCCCATCTGGTCAAGGGCGGCAGCCAACCGTCGCATCGCCGGCCACAAACCGCGGCCGGCGCGAACGCGTTGCGTCAATTCAGTGTGGGCGGCGGCCAACTCCGGCAGCACGACCATGGACTGATCCAGCAGGGCCAGTACACTGTCTCGTTTCTGCAACAGTTTCATCCCGGCTTTTGCGACCCGCTCCCGTCCGGAAGGTTTGTCCGGCCAGGCGTCGGAAACCTGCCAGCGGAAACGCCGCGCAAAACAGCGCTCCACCCAGATGCGACAGTCCCAGAGATCCGCCGCCATTTCCCGGCACAACTCTGCAAAGACCCCCTCGTTCACGCACAAGATGCGCCGCACCAGCTTGAAGGTGGTGACCCCGCGGACCGCATGCGGGATTGAACTGACCAAACCCGCGGCAACAGCCGCCACCGGGGGCGAGATCCATTGACAGGCATGCTGCTGCAGCACGGTTAAATCCTTGCGCACCCGCTCCGCCTGTCGATCCAGTTCAACCATGGAATCGCGCTTGATCAGGGACAGCAACAATGCCGGGTAGGCCGCCAGGTATTCTGTGGCTTTTTCGCGGTTGCGGCGGCGGTTTTCGCTGAATACCCTGGGCTCCAGGTCACGCGGGTTCACTTGATCCAGGACCCGGCTTTCACGGTAGCGCAATTCCCACTCTGCATCCATGACCTCGATGTAGACGTCATCCAGTTGATTACCCAGCGTTTCACTCATGCGCGCAAAATCAGTGAAACGATTTTCCAGGCGATGGATGGCACAACCGCCGCATAGCCCGATAACCCAACTTGCCAGCAGGAACCATGCAATCCGGAATGATTCCGGTCTCCGGAAAGGAAACAAAGGCCCGGGACCGGCGCAAATACCGCGCCGGCCCCGGGTGGACGCACGGTCCTGGAGACCGGATATTTGCAAGCATGTCCGACTAGGGTCAGCGGCCGCCTGATGTCGCCGCCGCCGTTTCCCCGCAACGGGCTTTCTTAAGCAGAAACGATGCCAGCAAACAGTCATAATTTTTCGCCTTTTTATCATGCTTTCCAACTGTAGCTTCTCTTTTGATTCTGGCTCCGCCAAGAACCATTCTGGCTCGGAACGCTATGCCGTCGGCCGCAAACG
This sequence comes from Candidatus Aminicenantes bacterium, assembly GCA_011049425.1. Lineage (NCBI taxonomy): Bacteria > Candidatus Aminicenantota > Candidatus Aminicenantota bacterium. The sequence continues at coordinate 4,392 of DSBM01000116.1, read as the reverse complement.
ATGCTGGTGGACGAAGTTCATGAAACGTTTGTACTCTTCAGCCGACAGGTTGAACAACTCCAGGATATTGCGATAACGACCCCGGCTCAAACGCAATGCGCGCTCAATCACCTCGATCACTTCCGGACGATTCAATTCCCGTTCCAGGAAAGGTTTGCGCACCGCTTCCCAGAATGTCTCGCCTTCATCCAGACGGCGCCATGCTGTTTTGACCCGGCAATTGTCGGCGGCTACCGGTTTATCCCGCACACAGCCGTGATCGATCACCAGCCGAATCCCCTCCGCGTTAATCGGGCTTTGCAACAGGATGCCCGCCCGCTTGAGCACGGTAACCAATTCACGGATGTTGCCCGGCCAGTCATGCCGGAGCATGACATCCCAGAATCCGGGCGCCAATTCTTTGCCTTTCAGAAAATGCTGATGGGTGTTGACCAGATGACGGATGTCTTGCGGACGCTCACGCAAAGGGGGAATTCCGATCTGCAGTACCTGAATGCGATAGTAAAGATCCTCGCGGAAACGCCCTTCCGTTACCAGCCGCAATACATCCCGATTCGTGGCGGAAATTACGCGTACATCCGATTGCTTTTCCTGCACTTCACCCAAGGGACGAAAATTTCCGGATTCAATGAAGCGCAATAACTTGGCCTGAAAGGAGACGGGCACTTCCGTGATTTCGTCCAGGAAAAGGGTTCCTCCCCGGGCACCGGCCACCAGGCCCTGGCGATCGCTGCGTGCGTCGGTAAAGGCTCCGCGGCAATGCCCGAAGAGTTCACGCTCAAACAACTGTTCGGGAATGGCCGGTGTATGGGCCACCACAAAAGGCCCCCGGCGGCCGGAATACCGGTGGATCAATTTGGCGACATGGTTCTTGCCCACTCCGGTTTCGCCGGTCAACAAGATGGGCTCATCTTCAACCGCGAAGCGCAGCACCTGATCCCGCAGATCTTTGATAACAGGACTCTCTCCGGTAATTCCTCCCACTCCCCGTTGAGATTGCCGAATATGCTCGACGACCTCGTCCATAATCTCAAAAATCACCTGGAATGCGCGCCGGTCTTCAACAGAAAACTCCTTTTTGGGCCCACTGTCGACATAGAAAAAATAAGAGGAATCCAGGGGCTGAATCATGACACTGCCGAAACCTTCGGAGTCGTCAGCGTTTCGGATTCCTTTCAATGAAGTGTACCCGGAAACCGTTTCCCGGCAAATGGATGTCCCGTATTTCAGGCTTTCCTCTACGGCGGTGCGGCAAAACCCCGAGGCTTCGTCTATTGAGTGACCGTTGATCTCCCGGCCATGACACCACAATACATGCCCGTTCCGGTCGTAGATCATGGCCATGGAAACCTGCTTGCGGTCCAACATCTCCTGGACTTTGCGCTTGATACGCTGCACCATGCTTCCCTCCCGAGATCGATCTTGCAGGCAATAGTCCGTAAGCAAGCAACACGCAACATCGGTGCCATGCTACAAAAAAGCGCGGAAACACTGTTCCCAAGCTGGATTTTTCTTTTCCGCCCAAACCGGAACCCGCCCCAAGTGTAAATTTTGGAAACACTTAATGCGGCAAATCGCACAAGAAGCCGGGACTATGCAGCTTTCCAACCAAGTGCGCCTGAATGTAACCATCCGTTACACTTGGCTTGGTTAATGGGTTTATCCAAACATATTGGTTTTATCCGCTCCAGACCCTTGTTTAATCATGTTACATCTGAAAGCCGCCGCAATGCCGTGAATCAGAATGTCAAATGGTGTTTGTCGGCTACGGCCCTGAACTCCGGATTGACAATGAGTTGATTGCGCAGAAACGAGCGTCCGCCCTGGATCTCTGTCAACAACTGTTTGCGCTCCGCCTCATCAAGGCGACCGTTTCCATTGCGATCCGCGAAGCGCACGACTGCGTATAGAAGATCCAGTTCAACCATGGACAAGGTCTGGTTGTCGGACACGAGTCCAGAGAAACGTTCAAACAACTGCAGACTCAATTCCATTTCAGTTTCATCCAGTCGGCCGTCCGCATTGAGATCAGCGTAATCCAGGACCCGGTTCAAAGTGGTCAACATCTCTACGTCCGGCTTGTGCAGTCGCCCGGTCAGTCTCCGCACCCGCAGGCGCACACCCGGGTCCGACACGCCCGCGGGTCCGCTGGTAAATCTTCCAATTACCCCACCCAGTTCGCGCCTGCCGTCCACAGTGATCGTTTCCAGTGATTTGGCTAAGCCCGGATCATCTCTCCGTGTCCACTGGATAAATGTTTCGGCAATTTCCTTTAACCTCAGCTCATCCCTTTTTGTAGTCATTTATTGAATCTCCATGGCTGCTGCTTGCCCGTTTGATCACGACCTACCATCCATCCACACGCTCTTGATGTTAACAAACTCACGTATTCCTTCCATCCCGAGTTCGCGACCGTATCCCGATGACTTAATACCACCGAAAGGCAAGCGAGGATCGGATTTTACCATTCCATTCACAAATACGGCACCCGCTTCTACGCGGGCAGCCAGGTCATGGCCCTTGTCCAGGTCCCGTGTCCATAGCGAAGCCCCCAGTCCGTAGCGGGACGAATTGGCCACGTCAACAGCCTGCTTTTCACTGGCCACACGCAACACCGCCGCCACCGGGCCGAAAGTTTCCTCTCTGGCCGCGACCATATCCGGCGTGACATGATCCAGTAAAGTGACCGGATAAAAGAAGCCTTCTCCCGCAGGCATTGCTCCTCCCAGGAGCGTGGCGGCGCCCGCGGAAACCGTTGCCTCAACCTGCCGATGCAGTTCGCGGCGGAGGTCGTCACGGGCCAGCGGCCCCACCTCTGTTTCCTCATCCATGGGATCGCCCACACGCATGCACCGCAGTGATTCTCGAAAAAGCTCTACAAAATCGTCCGCCACGGACTCCACCAAGATGAAACGCTTGGCGGCGATACAGCTCTGGCCCGAATTGATGGTACGGGAAACGGCTCCGGCCCGGGCGGCCGCTTTCAGGTCCGCATCCGCCAGAACAACAAAGGCATCGCTGCCACCCAGTTCCAGAACGGTCTTTTTTACCACCCGGCCCGCGGCAGCCGCCACGCACCGGCCCGCTTCCTCGCTTCCCGTAAGTGAAACCGCCGCCACCCTGGGGTCCGCGATCAAAGATTCCGCTGCGGCGGCATCCACCAGAAGGGTCTGGAAAAGATTGGGGGGAAGACCGGATTCACGCCAGATGGCCTCAATGTCCAGGGCACAACCCGGCACATTGGATGCGTGCTTCAACAGGACCGCATTTCCGGCTATCATCGCGGGAACGGCAAACCGAAACACCTGCCAGAAAGGAAAATTCCACGGCATGATGCCCAGGATCACCCCCAGGGGATCATAACGCACATAGCTGCTAGGGGCGTCGGTGGCAACATCACGCATGGCCAGCATCTTTTCTCCCTGTTGCGCGTAAAACGCACATACCCAGGCGCATTTTTCAGCCTCGGCTCTGGACTGAGAAATGGGTTTGCCCATTTCCGTGGTCATTCGCTCCGCCCACTCGGACGCACGTGATGACAATATTTCCGCCGCAGAACGAACCACCCGCGCCCGCTGTTCCATGGGCAACCCGCGCCAATGTTCAAGCGCGGCAACGGCCCGGTCCAATGCGGCGTTCAACGCGTGCGCATCCAGGGGCATGTAGTCTTTGATCCGTTTGCCGGTCGCCGGATTCACTGCAGATATGGGCATGGTTCCTCCCCGCGCCAGGCTTCCTTTTAACCGGAACCTGCGCGCCCCATCAGTCTACGCAATCCTGCGCGGATTCTCAACTTTTCAATTTTTCACTTTCTTTTCAACTCGCGCTTGTGATGAGAACTCACGAGCTTTTGTGATGAGGCGCGAAGCGCCCTGGTGATGAGGAATCTTTCGGGTCTGTGATGAAAATCAAGGAATTCCGAATAACGAATAAGAGAACGAATAAAAAATCCTCGCGTAGTGCGCGGTTTTCTACTTTCTACGTTCTACAAGGACCAAAAAGGGCACTTGGCGAGTGGCCAGTGGCAGAAGCCTAAGTTGAAAGTCGAAAGGAAACAGACAAAACCTTGTGATGGCACTAAGGAGCGTTAGTGATGAGGAAACCGGCCAGGCAGTTCAGCTCAGAAGGCCTGTCCGAACTGTGATGATGCACTTATAAGCGCTGTGATGCAAAAATGGGGGCGTTCCCAAAATCGGAGGATGGCTGTCTCCTGACGCCTGTCACCTTCTTCTCAACTTCTTCCCTCACTAACTGTTTTTCCTATCAACTTTTAGGATCTATTACGTTTTGTGTGGGTAAGCCCGCATTGATGATTGGCGAGAGTTTGTGGGAGAAGAGTGCCCAGAGGGCATACATACCCGTAGGGCATAAAGCATAAGCGAACGCAAGCGT
>DSBM01000115.1 GCA_011049425.1 Candidatus Aminicenantes bacterium | reverse complement strand
CATAACCGCATAATTGACAGGAGGTGGAAATGGACCGCAAGATATTCAGTGAAATAATTGATTTCGCTGTAGAAAGAGAAGTTGATGCCATCAGGTTCTACCAGGATCTGCAAAAAATGGTCCGCTTCAACTCCCAGCGTGAACTCCTTCACGAATTCGAGGAAATGGAGAAAGGGCACGTGGAGGTTCTGGAGAAAATCCGCGGCATGGAACCGGCCCGGATCGATGTCCCCCGAATTCAAAACCTGCAGATCAGTGACTACATGGTTGCTTCCCCGCCCACCGGGGACATGAACTTTGAAGACATTATCACCATCGCCATGAAGCGGGAAGAAGCGGCACAGAGACTCTATACCGATATGGCCGGCAAGGTTGACGACCCGCAGTTACAGAAACTTTTCCTGAGATTGTCCGCGGAAGAGGCCAAGCACAAACTCTACTTCGAGACCATGTACGATGACGAGGTCCTGGCGGACAACTGATCCTCTACCCCGCCCCAATCGGGCGACCCACACGGACCCGTTTTACAACCCGAGCAACCCTGCCTTGAAACCCTCACCCGGCCCGGGTTTTTCGCCGATCCAGCAGGCAAAAAGAGCGTCGGCGAAATCTTTGCCCGCAATTGTGCCCTTTACCGAGCCCTTGACGCTGACTTCCGTCCCCTTGCCCGGAAGATAGGTAAATATCAGCTCATCGCCGCTTTTCACATCTTCCATGAAACCGGCCAGGGTATCAAAACGCTGTTTTAGATCCGCTGAATAGCCCGGCGTGTTGGCTTCCAACCCTTCATACCAGGCACCATTGACTTTGCCGGCGCCCACGCTGCGCACGAAGTGCATCACCGTGCGACGGGGAGCGTCGGCGGACAGGATTTTGCGGGCGTCCGATTCCTTTTCGGGAAGGTAGAGTCCGGCCACATACACCTTGAATATGACTTTCTTGCGCAGGGCCATTCCATTAAGTACCATGGGCTGTTCAGCTATTGTTATCCGGTCCGGCATCTGAACGCCGCGGAGTTCAGCGGCCGAAAGCGGATTAACCAGGAATCCCAGCAACAATCCCGTCAGAATCAAGCGCTTCATCTTCACCTCCTGAATCTGTTCACGCAAGCCGTGAAGTCGACGATTCACAGGGACTCTACGCTGTCGCTGACGGAATGTCAAGCCGTGCGTGGACATCCCCGATTAGGTGTGCCAGAATATCGTTCATGATCATCACGCCCCCGGAACTTCAGTCGCCGGCCGCCGAGATTCGTCGTTGGATCCGCGACGGGTTTCGTCAATACGGTCCGGATCCCTGGCTTTTTATGCGGGAGCTGGCCCAGAACAGCCGTGATGCCGGAGCACGAACAATTGAAATCCGGGCGTACCGAGATGCCCGGGACCGGGAGTGGCTGGAATTTTGCGACGACGGCAACGGCATGACTCGCCAGACCGCCAAGAACTACCTGTTCCGCTTTTACGCTTCTTCCAAAGAGAAAACTTCAGGAGCGGCCGGGCGTTTCGGAATCGGGTTCTGGTCGGTGTGGCGATTCGGGCCCTCCATGTTGCGTATTTATTCCCGTCACAAGCGCAACGCCTGGTCCGTGGAAGTAGACGCGGAGTTTCGTGTCAAGGAGCTCACGCCGGCGCAATTGGAGCCAGGCACCCGAGTCATATTGCAACGCCCGGCCGTGTTTGAGAACGAAACCTCTTTTCAGGACGCGGTAATGCAGGCCGCGTCCCACTACTGCCGTCACCTGATGCGCCGGCGTCCCGCCCATCGCAGCCTTCCCGTCAAGGTGAACGGACATCCGGTCTCCCGCCCCCTGAGGCCGGCCGGCCACTTCGGCCACTCTTTTCGCTATCGCCACATCAGTGGAGGAGCGGCCCTGGGGGAAATACCGGAGGTCCGCGTATTCAGCGGAGGATTGCCGGTATGGCGGGGAACCTCAATAGCGGAAATCACCGGAGAGGAGGAACGCCAGGCCACAACGCGGATATCAGCCCACAGCCTCTACCCGGTTATCTGGATGGAGTGCCCGGGCATCAAAGTCAACATGTCCAGGCGCCACCCGATACACGGCACCCGATTGGCGCTGTTGCGCCGCAGGGGCGAGAAAGAGATCACGCGCCTCTTTTCCCGTATCCTGGACCAGGGAGAAGGCAGAAGCCCGGCCGAGCGAGTTCGGGATGGACTGGAAAACCTGGCTTGTTTTCTCCGTGGACGCACATGGCTTAAAGCCGGGCTGATACTGCTGTTGCTGATCCCGGCTGAAATCATTTTACTGCGCCGTTTGCCGGCACCCGGTAACGCACCTGTCCTGGAACGACTGACCCGCGAAGACATTCACTATACCCGGACAACGGTGGATGATAACGCTGTCGGAGCCGCCCCCGATCTGACTTATTCTCCTCAAACAACCCTTTACTTCCGGCTTTTTTCCGCCCAGAAATTTGATTCGAAAAGAGGCTTTGTGTACAGCCCGGGAATTGCGGAAAAAGTTCCGGAAACGGGGCGCGCAACAGAATCCATTCGCGTGCGTCTCGAAACAACAGGCGCCCCGGACAGCTTGCTGCCCTGCCCATCCGGGTTAGAGGTGGATCGATCGAGCCTGCGTTGGAACAGTGAACCGTTGCGTGCGAACCTCCGCCGTGATTCGGGCGCCCGCCTGATCGACCTGCCCCCTGGAAAAAAGGGACAATTGCACTATACCTGTTTTCCCGCCGAACAAGCCAACCGGTTGAATGCGAATCATCGGCGCATCCTCCTGTCACTTCCGCCCCGTGGAGAATGGCCGGGTGAAATCCGTACACTTGTGGGAAAGGCCCGCAATCTCACCATTCCGCAACGGGTCACACTGGTAAAGGATTTCATCGCCCAAAAACTCATTCCGGAACCGGCCGAGGACACCGCGCTGCGTTTCCGCCGCCTGGAAGCACAAGATTGGACCCGCCGCGTCTTGACGATCGGACGGGGCGATTGTGACGTAATCAACGGATTCGCCGTTCTCCTGCTGAGGCATCTGGACATTCCGGCGCGCATGGGTATCGGCTGGGTCGGAACCAACGGCCGCCTGGCTCCCCGCCTGCATGCCTGGATCGAGTATCACCATAAAGAATGGCGTTACCTGGACCTGTCCATTCCGCCGTCTTTGAGCCCGGCAGACTCGATCGCACCCACACCCACGGATCCAATCTCCGATTCGCAATCTTACTGGATCCCGGTTCTGGTCTCTGCGGCGTTCGCAGGCCTTGTGCTGGTGATTTTCCTGCTGCGACGCAAGCGGCGAATCAAGCATGATCCCGAAAGAGACGCGGTGTTATCTCGCCTGGTGCTGGGCGCATTGCTCTACCCCGGGCGCTGGGGATCCCGAAGCAGTTTGTGGACTTCAGCCGTTCTCCCCTGTATGAACGGCAGCCGCATCTCGCTGAGGCGCGCATTAGCGAGAATCCACGTCAAGGGACTTTTTTGCGCTTCGCCGGGAAACCCCATTGCGCGTCGCAGCCGGCGCATACTGGATGCCGGTAATCCCCATTTCCGCCATCTATACCGTTTGATCTACGGAATCGTGGACCTGGATACCGTTGCCGAAGCCGGGATCAACCCCGTCATGCCGCTCGACCTGGAAAAAGATCATCTTCTGGAGCGCCTGACTGTTCTGGGGAAAAAAATGAAACGCCGGGGCTGGCGGGTCGGCGTGACCGGCAACCCGGAAGCCATGCCGCCCCAATGGATCGACATTTCTTCCCTGGGAAAGAGGCTTCCTTCTTTCTGGCGCCGGCCGGTACTGGCAATCTCAGTGAAGCATCCCGCCTACACCAGGGCGGCCGCAAAGGTGAACCGCCATGAAAGAGAAACCATCTTCGCCTTGATAAACAATTCCCTGGGGGAAGCTCCGGTTCTGTTCGGTCATACATTCGAGGTCCCTTCCTGCCTGGCGCACCGGTTTTTAAAAAATCAATCATGATCAACCACGAATGGTTCAGCGTAGATGCCCGGGCGCATATGCGCAAGTTGTCGGATTTTCACTTTCATCATCCGGGCGGTTTTATTCTGGATTTGATCCGCGGAGCCGTTAAGCGTGGAGCACGGCGGGTTCGCGTCGAATTAAGCCCCGGGTGTGTCCGCGTGGCGGACAATGGCTCCACTCCGTCGAGGCAGACCCTGGAGTCGCTGCGCTTACTGGCAAAGCCCGGGATCAATGAGAACCGGTTGGAGCATTTGATCCACGAGTTGCTCGATCCGCCGGGTATCGGCTGGTTGGCCGTATTCGCACCCTCCCCGCTCCAGGCAACCATTCGGGTTCGCCGGGAGTCACAATGGAAACGAATCGATCTTTTCCCTTTTCACAAGAGTCCACAAGGAAACAGCCAAACTGACGTCATGACGGGCATGAACACGGTGGTTTCCGTATTGATTCCCGAAAACACATTGCCGTGTTCTCTCAGCCGGCTCCGCGAATCCTGTCGGGCGGCAACCGCCAGGATAGAGGTGAACGACCAATTGGTGAAACAGGGACATTTGTTATCCCATACGTTTCTGGCGCGACAATTGCGGCACAGGTCAAGTGCCGCACCGGCCATCATGGCTCTGCCTGAGAAAGGAGAAGCTTGTCGCCTGGTTTTGACTGATACGGGAATCCCCTGGGATGAAATGAACCTGCCACCCCTCGGGGGATTGGTGTTCCACCTTCAGTTCGAGCACCCCCATCCACCCGGAACCGAATTTCTTTCCGTCTGGACGGCCCCGGCACGCCGCCTGTACAGCCTGGCCGCCGCTGAATTCAAGCACCTCAAGCCGAATCACCGTAAACGCCTCGAAGAACTCTTTTTCCAGTTGTACCGTCAGAGCGGCGATGATTCACTTTTTCGAAACGCTCCCATCTTTACCGGGATGAAAATGAAGGGACCTATTTCCCTGGCGGACATTGAGTTTCTGGCCGCGAGCGCGCCCATCTCATTCCGGCTGCATCACAACCACATGCCCCCAACCATAGAGCGGCACACACCGGTATTGCACTTGACGTCCCTGCAACTGGACTTTCTCAACCGCAAGGGGTTACGCTTACGCAAAGCACCGGATCCGGTTATCCTGAAAGACTCTACTTACCGGCGCGTCTGCTTTCTTTTGAAAAAAGCCACCATCCTTCTGACGCGATTGCGTTTCCGCGACACAAAGCCATTGTCCCTTGAGCAGCTCTTACCCCAAGAGCGCGCTCTGGTGAAATTGTTGTCTGATTCACTCTCCCGGCCCGGCCCCGGAAGCCCGCCGGGTACCCTGCCCCCGATCTGGAATCCGGTGGTGTTGGATTGCCGGGCATGGATACCCGTATGGCCGGGCGCGAAACTGGGAGATTTCAACTTCCGCGACCTGATATTCGCGCGGCGCCATCCTGATTTCCACACAGCGGCCAGCCGCCTGCAGCAAGCCCCGCATGAAAAGGACCTGATATGCGCGGCGTTCCGCCCGGCGGTTCGGAATACGGGAGTGGACAGAAAAACAGAATAACCCGCCTGTCTCTATTCAGCGCGGCGGTTCCGTGGCCCTCCGTTAACCTGCGTTTCTCACCGGGATTGTCGCGAAATGGCGGAGATGGTTGCAGTGACAAGGCATGCGACGTGAATTCTTCGAAGACATAGCAGCGCTATGGCTGAAAAGAATGACCGAGCATAACGCCGTCAATGCGGCCATATCCGACATTGCAGCAGATCGTTGTGAGAAATGCAGGTTAAGTGAGTTTGAACTCCAGGCGGATCATTCCGATGACAATTTCATCGCCATCGGCGAGGACCTTCTCATTTTTCACCTTTTTGCCCTTGACGATAACGGAATCGGCAGGGTTCAGGCTGCGAATTGTGTAACGACCTTTCGCGAAACGAATCTGCGCATGTTCGCGGGAAACGGATGCGTCCTCCAGAATCACTTCGCCTTTCACCCGGCCGATGCGGGTATTGAAACCCAGGGCAAAGGCTTTCCCCGCCAAAACACCTTTATTGATACAAAGTTCAGCCGCCGGGTCGGGCCGCTTCCTTGTTTCTACATCCCCCATCTCGTGGTTGATCTCCTCCATGCTGACCTGGCGGGTGCGGAGCCCCCCGTTCACTGCGGCAAGCGTTGGCACGGCGGCATGGTCGGCATGCGCAGAGTTACGGAAAATACCCGGCAGCCGGACCAAACGGGCGATGAGGCGGCGGCGCAAACGGGCGGATGAAAGGCGACCGGCGTCCGCCGGCAGCTTGGGCCGGGTAGAAGAGAATCGCGGTTTGCCCGCGGAGGCCAGAACCACGGTGATGTTGTCGGCACCGCCGCGAAGCAGGGCCAGATCCACCATTAAACGCGCCGCTCCGGGCAGGTTGCGGCTGTGGTTGACAATCCGCCACATATCCATGGCATCCAGGTAATTGGACAAGCCGTCACTGCACAGCAGCATAATGGAGCCCGGGGGAACATCCAGAACGTCCACCGGGTCCGGATCGAATTCCCGTGACCCTCCCAGGGATTTGTAAATCACGTTGCGGTAGCGGAAATTGCGTGCTGTCTGCGGAGTTAAAACTCCACTATCCAGCAAATGCTGGGTCATGCTGTGATCACGGGTGACCTGGCGAACGCCGTCATTACCCAGCAGATAGAACCGGCTGTCGCCAATGTGACCCAGGAACACTTTGCGGGAATGGTCAGGGGAACTCTCATTTTCCCTAATCGCCGCAAATGTCAGGGTGGTACCCATGTTGATATTGCCGAAAGACGTTTCTCCACGGTGACGGATGCGTTCATGCGCCAGCACAAGGCAATCTTCCATGATTTCATTCATGGGCAAACGATCCACATTCAGATGGATCAGACGGGATACCGTGTTTACCGCCAGCCAACTGGCCACTTCACCACCGGCCGCTCCGCCCATGCCGTCCGCCACGGCAACCACAAGCCAATTCGAAACTTTCTCCAACAGAAACTGGTCCTCGTTGTTGGTACGCTCCCGGCCGATATCGGATAGGGCGAACATGCGACGTTGGTTACGGATTCCCATCTCTTGTCAGCAACCGCGGGCGGTGTGCCCGCAGTCAGATTCCCATGTTAGGCGAAGTTGCGCGGAAAGTCAACGAAAACAAAACAACCGAAACTTCGCGCAACTGGCTAAGACCGGAAGGTTGTATCGGCGTAACGCTTCTTCCATATCTTGATTGCCGCATAAAGAACCAGCAGGATGCCACCGACGCCCGCCAATCGCGGCCAATGCAACACTTTCCCCAGACGGTGGTATTCGCGCAACGCCTCCAGGATCAAAAACATGGCCAACATGTTGAAGATCGAGTCGTTCTCTTTGACAATGACCCGCCGCCATTGAAAAACCGATTCAGCTGGGCGAAATTCACTCTTGCCGGGAATGATCCGGGGGACTCTCTGTGTGTATTCTTGGTATTTGCTTGCATATTTCCGGTGCAGATAGGATTCCTCTCCCAGGATAATCAAGGTATATTGCCCGCAAAGGAAAGCCAGCATTAAGAAAAAGGCCCAGGGATTCCCCCAGAAAAACAGGATCCCGCAATAGATCAGGGTATTTGCAATATAAAGGGGATTCCTCACCAACGAATAGGCACCCGTTACATTCAGGGCGTCCGCGCGCAGGTAGGACTCTCTTCCGGAAGTCCCGTGGTGGACGAATCCAACCGTCAGCACGCGCACGGCCTCGCCCAGAAAAGCCGTGATTACTGCAGCCGCCGTGATCCAGGGCTGGGCATCACCGTAGTAACGCGGCGGGAAACAGACCAATACCAGCACGATCATGGGCAGCGGGGAGTACGAGCGATGCCGGAACAGCCACATCCCCAGCTGCTGAACTTTGATCCTCATCCGCCCCCCTGCCGGATTCCCACAGACCAACCGCGGCGCGAGAGCAGTTTTTGCAACCGGGGCAGATCATCAAGTGCAACCGGCGTCAGGCACACTCCGTGGATTTGCTCCGGCAAACGATCCAGGAGCCCAATCAATTCATCTTCAGGCACATATTCACCGCTTTGCCAATCCCGCCACTGGATTTTCACCACCAGTTTGTCTTTGCACTTAGCCGCGGCCCGGGCAACCATGCGGGAAAACAACTCTGCGGCATCCGCGGCGGACAAGCCCAGTTCAGCCGCCATTTGACGATGGTAAGCCATCAGGAACACGTGGTCTACGCCGGTCGCCAACAAGAGATCCAGGTCATGCGCATACCACTCGCGCGATTTCTTTGCTTGCAGGGGCGTCTCGTAGTAGACATTTACGCCAACGCGAATATCGGGGTTGCGCTGCTTGCAGATGCCGACAATCTGCGACAACACCTCCGCCACCCGGCGGGTTTTGACATCCACCCAGCGGGAATGTGCAAAAGAACGCGGGTCCAACATTGAATCCATTTCGGAAGGATTCCCGGTTTTCAGAACATAGTGAGCCCGCCCCCACGAAGAAAGGCCCTCGCAACTGCGAATAACCAAATCGTCCTGGATCATGATGCCTTTGATTCCGCTTTCCGCCAGTTGGCCAAAAACCGCCAGGACGCGTTTCATGGCATCCGGGTTAAACAAGTCCAAACTCGGAATGACTTGCAGGGCACCGGATTGAAAGCTGCGATCCAGCAAACGTGAATCGCCAATCCAGTCAAAACGCCGTGTGATCATCCAGGCCCAGATGCTGTCATGCTTGGGTCGCGTACGCTGAATCAGGTCCGCCAGCAGCGGTTTAACAACCTGAAATTCAGGGTTTTGAAAAAACAGCCCCCCCTGACTGGATTGGTTGCGAAATACCCGTACGACCAAGCGGTCGATTCCGGCAGCTTGCCATTCCAGCGGATCCAGTTGGGCGAACACATCCTCGCCATGGAATTGTGCGAACACAACCGGCCGTGACGCCGCAGCCAACCCCTGCACCAGGCTACAAAGACAGATTCCAATCGTCGCCGCGGTACTTGTCCACCAGGGCGTCCAGCATCCGGGGATTTTGGGCTTCAATATCGAACTCCTCGAAAGTCTCTTGGGTGAACGCCAAAAAAGCGTCTACTATGGCCCGGGTCAAGGCGTCTCGGTTCAGTTGGGGTTGAACATCACCCAATGTGGTCATGCTGTCACGAATGCGGTCCGGGCGCATTCGCGTTCCGCGGGCATAGAGCTCATAGTTCATGGAAAAGGGAATTGAACCATGTTGCAGCAACGCCTGGTGATTGCGTTTCTGCGCCGACCCGATGATTTTTTTGTCGCCGATCTCAATCTCGTTGGGAGTGGGAAACGAAAAACATGGGTGATCGCTGCGGGCCAGGGCGGGTTGACGGGCCGTGGAGAGCTTGGCTGGAATGTTCAAGCGTTTCAAGCCATCCACCAGGATCTGCGCGATCAATCGATAGGACTGCAGCAAGTCGTGATCTTTGTGAAAAATTGCCTCAGAAGACACCACGGCATAGGTAATCTCGTCGTCATGAAGAACGGTCTTTCCACCGGTAATCCGCCGGACCAGGGGATGATTGCCGTCGTTGAGAATGTTCAGGTCTACGGCCCGAGCGGATTTCTGGGAAACGCCGATGGAAAATGCGGGACGCTCCCATGCATAAAGCCGCAGTATTCCCGCTTCATGGGTTTGGCACCAATGGAAAAGGAACTCGTCCCGTGCCATGTTGACAGCGGCTGAAAGGGGCGTTTTGTCCAGGAGCAGGAACCAACGGGACATGGCTGTGGTTCAGGAAGACTTGGAGCCTGAAGCGGATGTAGTTGTATCCGGTTTATCCGCGGCGCCATCCTTGGGAGCCATGTCGATTTGGCCCTTGAATACCGCACCGTCCGCCAACATCATGCGGGGGGATGCCACATCGCCAAGCAGTTCGCCACCGGCTTCAATGTTGGCCCGGTGACAATCGATATCACCCTGAACTTTTCCACGAATCACGATTACATCGGCCTTGATGTTCGCGGTTACAATTCCGCCGGGTTCCACCACCACGGTTCCGCGCACATTCATGTTGCCGGTCACTTTGCCCAGGACACGGACTTCCTCTTTGGCGCGGATGCGCCCGTTTACCGTCAATTTCGGACCAATAATCGTTACCTGTTCACTGGGTTGAAGCCGGGTTGAACGGAAACCGGGTTCCGGACTCCGGGTTTCAATGTTATCCTTTGCGCTTTTGCGTTTGAATACGGCCATGGATCACCCTTTTTCCGGCTGGGGGTCAAAGCGGGCAACGGGGATCGAACCCGCAACCCCAAGCTTGGGAAGCTTGTACTCTACCATTGAGCTATGCCCGCTTACCCTTTGCCTTGCCTTTATCTTTGGACTTTTTCTTAACCTCGAACTGATGGTCCACGAATTCGAGTATGGCCATTTCAGCGCCATCGCCCCTGCGAAAATCCGTGCGCAGGATACGGGTGTATCCCCCGGGACGATCCATGAACCGCGGGGCCACATCGTTGAACAGGCGGTGAACCGCGTCACGCTTGTAAAGGAATGCCATTGCCCGGCGCTTGGCTGCCAGGGTTCCGGTCTTGCCCATGGTAACCATTTTTTCCACGATGGGTTTCACGGCCTTGGCCTTGGCCAGAGTGGTCTCGATGCGGTCGCGTTCGATCAGGCTTTGCGCCAGATTGCGCAGTAAAGCCTTTCTATGGGCGGGGTTGCGTCTGAGTTTGAATCCGCCTTTAAGATGCCTCATGGTTCACTCCTGAATATCAATTGAATTCATTACTTGATTCACATACCGGGAAGCCGGAAAGCCTTGAAAGTATACGCCAAGCTATCCCGAAAATCCAGTCTCATCGGATTACTCCTCTGCGTCGCCATCATCCTCCCGCACAGGAGAAGTATTCAGCCGATCATCCAAATCGACTTTCATAGATTCCGGAAGCTTCTGGCCCAGAGCCAGGCCATTTTCATCCAGTTTGATGAGGATCTCTTCCAGAGATTTCTTGCCGAAGTTCTTGGAATTCAGCAGTTCGTGTTCCGTTTTTTCAACCAACTGGTAAATATAGTCCACACCGAGGCGCTTCAGACACTTGAGCGCCCTTACAGATAACCCCATGGACTCAACATTTTTTTCCAGAACATCGGTTTTCTTTTCAATCACCACGCTTGTCTCCGGCTCGGCGGCGGTTCCCCGTCCGGTTTCATCCGCCGCATCCAGAAAGATGGCCAAGTGGTCGCGCAGGATTTTTCCCGCGTGGGCCAGGGCATTTTTGGGTGAAATGGATCCGTTGGTCCACACTTCCAAAGTCAACTTCTCGTAATCCGTGCGTTTGCCGACTCGTGCCGGAGAGATGGTGAACTTTACTTTCTCTACCGGATTAAAGTTGGAGTCAACGGGAATATAATCCACCGGCAGGTTCTCATCGTAATTCTGTTCCGCCAGATGGAAACCGACTCCTTTCCGTACCAGTATTTCCGCACGAAACTCCGCCCCTTCTTCAAGATACGCGATATGAATGTCGGAGTCCAGTACCTCAACATCGCTGTCGGTCACAAAGTCTCCGGAAACGATCTCTCCTCCGCCCGATTTCTCGATGCGCACGATGCGGGGTTCATCTACATTCAGTTTTAAAGGCACACCCTTCAGGTTCAGGATGATATTCAGTACATCTTCATAAACCCCCGGAATCATTGAGAATTCATGCAGCACGCCGTCAATGCGAACCGCGGTGATGGCGTATCCCTCGATGAGAGACAGCATCACACGGCGGAGCGCGATGCCGATGGTGTTCCCGTAGCCTCTTTCAAAGGGCTCAGCGACAAACCGGCCAAAGTTCTCGGTCAGTTCTTCCACTTCCAACCTGCGAGGCCGTTGATAGTTGAACTCCATCATCTCCTCCTTATTTCGAATACAACTCGACGATCAGGTGTTCTTCAACCGCCAGGGATACATCCTCACGGGCGGGCAGGCTGTTGATCTTGCCGACACCTTTCTCGGGATCAAAAACGATCCAAGCCGGGACATCCACCAATCCTTTTACGTCTTCCAACATGGCTTTTATGCTGTCGCTTCCCGCCGACTTTTCTCTGAAAGTCACCACGTCGTTGAGTTTAAGGATGTAGGACGGAATAGAAACCTTGCGACCATTTACGGCTAGATGCCCGTGGCGAATCAACTGGCGGGCGTGGGCACGGGAATACGCCATATTTCCGCGGTACAAAACGTTATCGATGCGAAGCTCCAGGCTCTGAAGCAAATTCTCACCCGTAATGCCTTTGCTTTTGGTTGCCCGGTCGAAAAACAGGCGAAACTGCTTTTCACCCAGGCCATAAAACCGTTTTACTTTCTGCTTTTCACGCAATTGCAACTTGTAATTCGACTTACGGAACGAAATTCGGGCGCCACGTTGGCCGGGGGGATAATTGCGCCTTTCAATGGCGCACTTGTCCGAGAGGCAGCGCTTGCCCTTGAGAAACAACTTGGTGCCTTCAACCCGGCACAACCTGCATTGGGAACCTGTATATCTACCCATATTGGCTTCCTCCTTACACTCGTCTCTTCTTTTTCGGCCGGCAACCGTTGTGAGGGATGGGGGTAATGTCCTTGATGGTCCGAACCCGGAAAGGTGTACCGGAAATGGTGCGCAGCGCACTCTCCCGTCCTGAACCCGGTCCTTTGACGCGGACATCCAGACTCTTGATACCGAAACCCACGGCATCCTTGAGCGCTTTTTCCGCCGCCAATTGCGCCGCGAAAGGAGTGGATTTCCGGGAACCCTTGAACCCGATCATGCCGCCGGAAGACCAGGTCAGCACATTGCCGTCACTATCGGTAATGGTCACGATGGTGTTGTTGAAGGTAGAGTGGATGTACATCACGCCGTGAGATACAACCTTCTTTTCCTTTTTCTTAATCCGCCGCTTCACCTGTTTTTTAACCATTCTTTTCCTCCAGAAATGCGCCTTTATCTAGGGTGGTCATTTTCTTTTCTTGATCATCGCGCCGCGGGGTCCCTTGCGTGTCCGGGCATTGGTCTTGGTCCGCTGGCCGCGGGCGGGCAGCCCGCGCTTGTGGCGTTGACCCCGGTAGCAATTGATATCCATCAGGCGCTTGATGTCCTGGTTCACTTGCTTGCGCAGATCCCCTTCCACCACTTCCTGTTCCTCGATGTGCTTGCGGATGCGGGAAAGTTCATCGGCATTCAGATCCGTGACCTTCTTGTCCGTATCCACCTTGACTTCCTTCAGGATAGCCTGCGACTTTGAACGGCCGATACCAAAAATATATGTCAGGCCGATTTCTACCCGCTTTTTGTCGGGAATGTTCACACCTGCTATTCTAGCCAAGATTACCTCCTGTCGACTGATTCATTTATCTCTTTGCTCCTGTTCAAATATTGCATGTCAGCCCTGACGCTGCTTGTGTTTCGGATCTTTGCAGATTACCCGGATCACACCTTTGCGGCGGATCACCTTGCAATGATTGCACATTTTTTTCACTGAGGCTCGTACTTTCATGGCATCCTCCTATTTGTACCGGTAAATGATTCTTCCCCGGGTAATATCGTAGGGAGAAATCTCCATCAGGATCCGGTCTCCCGGCAGGATCCGGATATTGTACTTGCGCATTTTCCCGGAAGGGTGAGCCAGAATTCGATGATGATTCTGGTCCAATTCAACCAGGAACATGGCATTCGGCAGCGTTTCGATAATCACTCCCTTCACCTCGATTACATCCTTGTCTTTGGCACTCATAATCCGTTACAACCTCGTTAGAATTTCGGGCCCGTTGTCCGTCACAGCCACCGTGTGTTCAAAGTGTGCCGCCAGGCTGCCGTCAGCAGTCACAACCGTCCATTGATCATCCAGCGTGCGGACCTGCCAGGTTCCAGCCGTGATCATGGGCTCGATGGCCAGGGTCATGTTGGTTTTGATGCGGGGTCCTTTCCGGCCGGCGTCGTAGTTCAGAATCTGCGGCTCCTCATGCAATTGGCGTCCAATACCATGCCCGGTCAGGTCCCGAACAATCTCGAATCCCCTGGGCCGGACATAATGATCGATGGCCAGGGAGATGTCACTGATCCGGTTTCCCGCCGTCGTGGCCGCGACCGCCTTTTCCAGGGATTCCCGGCATACCGTCATCAATCGCTCCGCTTCAGGGGACACCGAACCCACTGCGTAGGTTCTTGCCCCGTCACCGTAATAACCCTCATAGATTGAGCCCACGTCGATCCCCACGATATCGCCTTCCTGCAGAAACCGGTCCGGTGAAGGAATCCCATGGACCACTTCTTCATTTATCGAGATACACAGTGTGGCGGGGAATCCGTTGTACCCTTTAAATCCGGGGCGGGCATTCAACTCCAGGATGCGCGCTTCCGCCCATTGATCCAACTCCAAAGTGTTGACCCCCGGGCGGATGTGGCCGGCGATTTCCTGCAGGATCACGGCGATAATGCGGTTGGCTTCCCGCAGCAAGCCCAACTCGTGACGGGTCTTGAGAACGATCATGACACGATCTCTTCAATGGCCCGTGCCACCTGATCCATAGGCAAAGCCGCGTTTACATAATGCAAGTTGCCCTTGTCACGATAGTAATCCAGCATGGGCATGGTGCGCTCCTGATACACCTTGAGCCTCTCGCGGACGGAGTTTTCGCTGTCATCGGTCCTTCGCATCAACGGTTCACGGCAATGATCGCATTGCCCCACCTTCAGAGGCGGACTGACTTCCAGGTTATATACGGCACCACAATTGCCGCAGGTAATCCGGGACAAAACCCGTTTGACAACCAGTTCTTCGTCGTCAATATCCAGAAGAATGGTAATTTCCCTGGATACTTCCAAAACGGCCAGTGAACGGGCCTGGCCGAGAGTGCGGGGGAACCCGTCCAGAACGTACCCTTTTGATACGTCCGTGCGTTCCACTTGTTGACGCACCATTTCCACCATTACGGCATCATCGATGTAACCGCCCTGCGCCAGGATCGGTTCCACTTGTCTGCCCAATGGGGTTGCCTCGGCCACTTCAGTGCGGATCAGGTCTCCCGTAGAGATATGGCGGTACCCGAACCGCTGTTCCAGCCGACGGGCCTGAGTTCCCTTTCCGGAACCGGGAACCCCGAAGAGGATGATGCGGATCATCCACGTCTCCCGCGGATTCGCCCCTTGCGCGAAAACGAATCGTAATTGCGCATGGTTAACTGCGCTTCGATCTGCTGCACGGTATCCATGGCCACTCCCACCACGATCAGGATGGAGGTGCCGCCAAAGTAGAACTGAACGCCAAGGCCTTCCTTAACGAAACCGGGCAGCACCAAATCCAGCCAATCTCCGATCCAGGGGAGTGCCTGGAAGCGGAAACCCGTCATGAGGAATTCCGGGATCAAGGCAATCAGGGCCAGATAAATCGCGCCCACAAAGGTCAACTTGGATAATACGTTGTCGATATAGGCCGACGTGTTCTTGCCCGCCCGGATCCCGGGAATGAAGCCGCCGTGCTTTTGCAGGTTATCCGCCACGTCCTTGGGGTTAAAGATGATCGAAACATAGAAGTAAGTGAAAAAGATGATCGACGTCACGTAGAGCAACGTATACAGGGGCATGCCGAATCCCAATTGCGCGGCGATCTTCTTGGCGATGGGATGGTTGACAAAGCCGGCGATTGTGGCGGGAAAAGTAATCACCGAAGATGCAAAGATAATGGGGATGACCCCGCCGGTGTTTACCTTGAGGGGCAGGAAAGTACTCTGACCGCCGTACATGCGCCTCCCCTGAATGCGCTTGGCGTAAGATACGGGAATGCGGCGTTGCCCCATCTCCACAAAAACGATGAACCCGATCACCGCCAGCATGAGGGCCAAAAGGAAAAGGATCTTGATCGGACTCATATCTCCGGTTCCCAGTCCTTGAACCGTGCGTACGGCACTGGGTACCAGGCCGATTACAATTCCGGCGAAGATGATCAGCGAGATGCCGTTGCCGATGCCGCGTTCCGAGATCTGCTCACCCAACCACATGATAAACACCGTCCCCGTAGTCAGGGTCAGAATCGCAACAAAACGGAACCCCCATCCGGGATTCAGCACCACGGGCAGACCGCTGGGATTCATCTTTTCCAGGGCAATGGCGATACCAAAAGCCTGCACCAGGCAGATCAAGACTGTTCCATAGCGGGTGTACTGGGTGATTTTGCGCCGCCCCAGTTCGCCCTCTTTAGAGATCCGTTCCAGGTAGGGCCAGACAACCTGCAACAGTTGCAGGATGATGGACGCACTGATGTAGGGCATGATCCCCAAGGCGAAAATGGTCATGCGCGACATGTTGCGTCCGGAAAACATGTCCAGGAACCCCAGGAATGTTTCCTTATTCTGCTCAAAAAACTGCTGCAGCGCCTCGATATTGATACCGGGAATCACGATTTGTGAACCGATACGGTAGACCGCCAGCATCAAGAAGGTGAATACCACCCGCTTTCTCAGTTCGGGAATCACGAAGATGTTGCGCAGAAAGGTGATCAATTTTCGTCTCCTCCAAGAGTAACGGCTTCACCGCCCTGTTTCCGGATCTTTTCAAGCGCGGATTGGGAAAAAGAGTGGGCATGCACACGAACCTTTCGGGTCAGTGTTCCGTTGCCGAGGACTTTGATGAGAACATTGCGGCCGCGAACCATGCGCGTCTGCGCAAAATCCTCGGGACGGATCTCATCCAGTCCGGATTTTTCAATGCGGTCCAGGTTCACTACGGCGTACTCGATGCGGAACTTGTTGGTGAAACCCCGTTTGGGGACACGGCGCACCAGGGGCATCTGGCCCCCTTCAAATCCACGTTTGCGGGCATACCCGGAGCGGGATTTCTGTCCATTCATGCCTCGACCGGCGGTTTTTCCCAAGCCGGAACCGATACCACGGCCCACACGTTTGCGCTTTTTAATGGCGCCGTCGGCGGGTTTCAGGTTTGCCAATGTAATCATTTTTCCACCTCCGTGACTTCAAGCATGAAATCGATTTTGCGCACCATTCCCATAATCTCGGGACGTTTCTCCCGGATAACGGATGATTGCAACTTGTTGAGGCCCAGGCCACGAACCACTGCCCTCTGGGCCGCCGTGCGGCCAACCAGGCTCTTTACCAGGCGGATACGCACCTTGGGGAAGGATTCCGTTTTTTTTACTGCCATAGTTCTTCCTCCTTCTGGTTCCGTTTGCTCCGGACCTCGTCAGGTCGACTCAATTCTTTGAGTCCCTCTATGGTGGCCCTGGCCACAGTTAAAGTGTTCTTGCTGCGCAGGCTCTTGGTCAGGATGTTTTTGATCCCGCCAAGCTCCATGATCACACGCACGGCTCCGCCTGCGATCACACCCGTTCCCGGAGAGGCAGGCCGCAATACGACCCGGGCTGCTCCAAATTCTCCCACCTTGTAGTATGGAATGGTCTGATTGATGATGGGGACGTTGATCAGGTTTTTCTTGGCATCCGCAACGGCTTTCTTGATGGCCAAGGGTACTTCACGGGCTTTGCCCGTACCCAGCCCCACACTGCCGCCTTTGTCACCAACCACAACGGCGGCGGAAAAACGCAGATTTTTGCCGCCCTTGACCACCTTGGTGACGCGACGAATCTGGATGACCTGTTCCTCGTACATGGGTTCCATATTTTCCATTTCCCGCACTTTGATCTCCTTAAAACTGGATTCCACTTTCCCGGGCCGCATCGGCAAATACTTTGACCCGTCCGGAGTACATGCATACGCCGCGGTCGAATACAACACGGGTGATCTTTTTCGCTTTCAAGCGTTCCGCGATCACCTGGCCCATCAATTTGGCTGCTTCTTTGTCTTTTGTGCTCTTTAACTTCGCCCGCAGATCCTTCTCAAGCGTAGTGGCGGCCGCCAGCACATTGCCGTTGCGGTCATCCACCACCTGGGTGTAGAGGAACTTGTTGCTACGGACTACAATCATACGCGGTCGTTCCGGTGTACCATTGACAAGTTTTCGGATCGACTTGCGTACACGGTCACGGCGGCGGCGCTTTACAATGTATTTATCGGTTATCATGTTACACTCCAGCGGTTTTACGGACTTTCTGACGCAGGTATTGACCTTCCAGACGGATTCCCTTGAGCTTATATGGCTCCACGGGACGCAGTTTCTGGATGTTGGCGCACACCTGTCCCAGCAGCTGTTTGTCGTGAGAATGCAGGGTAAAAGAGCCGGGATTTTCCTGGGAAGCGGTAATTCCTTCCGGAAGTTCAAAATTAACCGGATGGGAATGCCCCACCTGGAGGTTGACCACATTTCCCTTGACCTGGGAGCGCCAACCCTTGCCCACGATCTCCAGCTTCTGAGAAAAACCCTGGGTGACACCGGTGACGGCGTTGCGAATCAGGCTCCAGATCAATCCCTGTGCCGCTCGGTAGCGCTCTTCCTGGCGTTTTACCCATATCTGGCCGGGTTCAGTGCTGACATCCACGCCCGCGTGCAGGGGAACAGACAACTCGCCCTTGGGCCCTTTAACCCGGACCTTGTCGTTCCCGATTTCGATGGTCACCGCGGACTCAAACGGGATGGGTTTGGATGCTAACCTAGACATTCTTCCTCCTACCAGATATGCAGCAGTACTTCACCGCCGATCCGGTTCTTTTCACATTCACGCCCGGTCATGATGCCCTTGGACGTAGACAGCAAAGCCACGCCAAGTCCACCCAGAACGTTGGGAATCTCATCCGATGAGGCATAAACACGGCAACCCGGCTTGGAGATCCTTTTCAATCCTTCAATTACGCTTTTCTTACCGCTGTACTTCAATTCCAGGATCAATTGCGCTGGAAACACGCTGTTTTCCACTTTGAAATTGTGGATAAAGCCTTCGCGCTTGAGAAGCTTGGCGATTTCCAGTTTCACCTTGGAAAGCGGCATCTCGGCTGTCGCCTTCTCCACCATGGCGGAATTGCGAATCCGCGTCAACATATCTGCGATTGGATCAGTATGGGTCATAAGATATACTCCTACCAGGACGATTTCGTGATCCCGGGGATTTCGCCTCTTAGAGCCAATTCACGGAAACACAGGCGACATACTTGGAACTTGCGGTAAACCGCCCGGGACCGACCACAAAGGCGGCAGCGGGTCTGATTGCGCACGTTGTATTTCCGGGGTCGTTTAGATTTTGCGATAATCGATTTCTTTGCCACGAATTCCTCCTTTAACGGAAAGGCATGCCCAGCTCTTTGAGCAGGGCCAGGGCCGCTTTGTCCGTTTTGGCCGAAGTCACAATGGTGACGGCCATTCCTTTCTGGTTATCCACTTTGTTGTAATCGATTTCAGGGAAAACCAGTTGATCTTTCAACGCCAGGGTGTAATTCCCGCGCCCGTCAAAAGAGCGTGGCGAGATCCCCCGAAAATCCTTAATCCGGGGAAGCACAACGCTGATCAGGCGATCCAGGAAATCGTACATGCGCAGTCCGCGCAAGGTCACCGTGGCGCCCACGGGCATACCCGCACGCAAGCGGAACTGAGCAATCGACTTGCGCGCCCGGCGCATTGTGGGCTTCTGCCCGGTTACAATGGCCATCTCCTCCATCACCTTGTCCAGGGCTTTGATATTCTGGGTGGCTTCACCCACGCCTGAGTTCACCACGATCTTTTCCAGCCTCGGCACCATCATGACGTTTTTGAGTTGCAGATCCTTCTGCAGGCTGTTTCGGACCGTTTTCTTGTATTGTTCGTACAATCTGCTCATACCTGTTCTCCTAATCCAACACGGTCCCACACTTGCGGCAAACCCTTACTTTGCCGGAATCGGACACCTTGTAGCCGATGCGCACGCCCCGCTCACATTCCCGGCAATAATACTGCACGCTGGAAAGGGGGACGGATCCCTCTTTGTCTACGATTCCACCCTGGATGTTTTTCTGGGGATTGGGACGCACATATTCCTTCATTACGTGGACTTTTTCCACTACCACGCGGCTCTTTTCGGGGACAAAACGCAGCACCTTGCCGATTTTGCCTTTGTCCTGGCGCTTGCCGCGGATCACAACCACGGGATCATTTTTCTTGAGCTTGGTTTTCATTCCGGGTTTGTCCGTCATCAGAGCACCTCCGGAGCCAGAGATATGATCTTCATAAAGCGTTTTTCCCGCAGTTCCCGTGCCACCGGTCCGAACACGCGCGTTCCCACGGGTTCACCCTGTTTGTCGATTACCACCACGGCGTTGTCGGAAAAACGGATGTAAGAACCGTCACGGCGCCTCACTTCTTTACGGGTACGCACAATCACGCCGCGCACGACCTCCCCGGACCGGATCTTGGAGTTGGGTTCAGCTGTCTTGACAGATCCCACGAACACATCTCCCACCCGGGCAACCTTGCCGACCGATCCGCCAAGTGCACGAATAAACTGAATCTCGCGAGCTCCGGAGTTGTCGGCCACCTTTAACCGAGTATTCATCTGGATCATTTGCTTACCTCGTTCTCAATCTCGTCAGGTGAGTGACCCGGTGTGGATGACACGATCTCCTGCAACAACCACATTTTGCGGCGGCTGATGGGACGGACCTGGCGGATGCGCACCACATCACCCATGTTGCAGCGATTTTCTTCATCGTGAGCCAGATACTTTTTTTTGAATCTCACGGTCTTGTGGTACATGGGATGCTTGAAGATGCGTTGAACACTCACCGTAACGGTTTTTTGCGCGCGGTTGGAAACCACCACACCGGTAAGTATTCCCGTGCTTTTCTCTTTAGCGCTTTCGTTATTTGACATTTTCTGACCTCTTTTCGGCAAGAATCGTGATCATCTTGGCGATGTCCCGGCGGGTGGAGCGAATCTTGAAAGGGTTCTCCGCCTGCCCCAGGGCCTTCTGCATCCGTTGTTTAAATATCTTGTCGCGGGACTCCACCAGCTTGTTTTCAATCTCATCAACGGTCATGGAACGAATATCTTTGGCCTTCATCACATTGCTCCTACTTGTTGCGCGTGATAAAACGCGTACGGATGGGGAATTTCCCCTGGGCCAGGCGCATGGCCTCTTTGGCCACTTCTTCGGATACGCCTTCCAATTCGTAAATCACGGCTCCGCATTTCACCACGTCCACCCAGAATTCCGGGTCGCCCTTGCCCTTGCCCATACGCACTTCAATGGGCTTGGCGGTTACGGGCTTATCAGGAAATAGGCGGATCCATAACTTGCCGCCCCTTTTGATATAGCGGTTGATGGCCACACGACCGGCTTCAATCTGCCTGGCCGTAATCCACGCGTTCTCCAGGGCCTGCAAACCGAATTCACCGAACACCAGGCTGTTGCCTTTGGTGGCTTTGCCACGGCGTTTACCGCGGAACTGCTTTCTGTGTTTTACCTTCGCGGGCATCAACATGGCTATTCTCCTTTTTCGGCGATTTCAAGGGGTTGCGCGCGGTAGCGCTCCTTTTCTTTGTCGCTGGTATAGACCCAGGTCTTGATCCCGATCTGGCCGTAATCCGTAAAGGCTTCGGTAAAACCGTAATCGATATCGGCTTTCAAAGTCTGAAGGGGCAACTTGCCCACGAGGTACCACTCGGAACGCGCGATCTCGGCACCACCCAGACGACCCGACAACTTGATCTTGATGCCCGTGGCACCCGCCCGCAGCGTGGAGTCGACCGCCTTGCGCATGGCCCTGCGGAAAGAGATGCGGCGCTCAATCTGGTAGGCCACGCCTTCGGCCACCAATTGCGCCACCAGTTCAGGATACTTGATCTCAATCACATCCACCAGGATCTTGTCCAGGGTCATACCCGTGATCTCACCAATCTCTTTCTTCATTTTCTGAATGCCGGACCCACCCTTACCGATAATGATTCCGGGCCGGGCGGTATTGATCTGGACTCGAATGGTATCGGAAATGCGTTTGACTTCAATGGATGCGATTCCCGCGTGCTTGTACCGCTTTTTAATGGTGTGCCGGAGTTGCAGGTCGCTGTGGAACAGGTCGATATACTGCTTTCCCTTGGCATACCAGAGGGATAGCCAACTTTTATTGAAACCCAGACGGAATCCGTATGGATGTGTTTTCTGTCCCATTATTTCTCCTCTCTTTCATCTAAATAAACCGTAATATGGGCGAATTTTTTCATGATACGCACACCCCGGCCCCGGGGAGCGGCACGGAAACGCTTCAACGAAGGCGCCTGATCCACGAAAATCCGGGAGATATACAGGTTGTCCACGTCCACGTTGGGGAATTTTACCTGAGCGTTGGCAATGGCGGAATTCAACACCTTTGAAATCTGGCCGGCGGCTTTCTTGCGACGGCTGAAGTTCAAGATGGTCAGCGCTTCTCCAGCGTCTTTGCCGCGGATCAAATCCGCCACCAGCCGGCTTTTCTGGGGTGATGTCTTGACATATCGACCTTTAGCAATTGCAATGTGACCCATAGGTGCGCCTCCTTACCTCTTGCCCTTGGATGTATGACCCTTGTAGTTGCGGGTGGCAGCAAATTCACCCAGTTTGTAGCCCACCATGTTTTCGGTCACGAAAACGGGAATAAACTTTTTGCCGTTATGAATGGCAATGGTCATTCCCACCATTTCCGGGACAACCGTAGATGCCCGGGACCAGGTTTTGATGACTTCACGGGACTTGGTGTTTTTTACACGCAAGACCTTCATGAACAGTTTTTCATCAATGAAAATACCTTTTTTAATTGACCGTGGCATGGATCACTTTCTCCTTCTTCTGACAATGAACTTCTGGGTGCTTTTGTTTCGCCGTGTGCGGTACCCCTTGGTGGGCACACCCCATGGCGTTACGGGAATGCGTCCGCCCTTGGTCTTGCCCTCACCGCCGCCGTGGGGGTGATCAATGGGATTCATCACCGTACCCCGCACATGGGGACGGCGGCCCAGCCAACGCGTCCGACCGGCCTTGCCCACCTTGATGTTGCCGTGTTCAACGTTGCCCAGTTGACCGATTGTGGCCCGGCACTCGTTAAAGACTTTGCGCAACTCTCCGGAAGGCATTTTCAGCAACGCATACCGCCCTTCTTTGGCCATCAGCGTAACCGATGAGCCGGCCGTACGAGCGATCTGACCACCGCGACCGGCGGCAAACTCCACATTGTGGATCACAGTGCCCACGGGGATGTTTTTCAACTGCAGGGCATTGCCTGAACTGATTTCCGCCTCTCCGTCACTGGATATGACGGGGTCACCCACTTTTAAACCAAGAGGCGTCAGAATATAACGACGTTCTCCATCGGTGTATTTTACCAGGGAGATCCGCACGGATCGGTTTGGGTCATACTCGATGGTTTCAACCACACCCGAAATATCCAACTTGTTGCGCTTGAAATCGATAACGCGGTACTTGCGCTTATGACCACCGCCCCGAAAACGCAAGGTGATGCGTCCCTGGTTGGACCGGCCGCCACTCTTCTTTAATGCGGTGACCAACTTGCGATAGGGCTCTTTGGCCGTGATTTCACTAAACGTATATCCCGTTTTGCCCCGCTGCCCCGGGGTGACGGGATTGAATGCCTTTATCGCCATCATACCACCTCGAAATATTCAATCATCTTCGCACCTTGCTTCAATTTGACATAGGCCTTTTTCCACCCCGGGCGGCGACCGCTGAAGCGGCCATAACGCTTCTCTTTTCCCTGGAAATTCAGGAGGCGCACACTGCCCACCTGGGTTTTAAACAAGGTTTCGACCGCTTCCTTGACCATGATCTTGTTGGCCTGAGGGTGAACCTTGAAGCAGAGGGTCTGCTGCTGGTCTTTCAAATCCGTAGATTTCTCGGTAATGAAAGGCGCCACGATAATATCGGTGTGTTCCAGTTTCATTTGAGCACCTCTACCAATTGGTTCACCGCATCCAGCGAAAACATGATGGTTCCGTAATCCAGAGAATCATACACATTGATCTCGGAAAAATCGATGGCTTTGATGTTGGGGATATTGCGTGTACTTTTCAACAACTGGGTGTTTTCACGCTTATCCACGATCAGCAGCTTTTCGAAAGAAAAGTTTGACAGAGTTTTCACCATTTCCCGGGTCTTTCCGGAAGCCACATCCAGTTTATCCACCACCAGGATCCGCTCGTTGCGGACCTTGTCGGAGAGAACGGATTTCAGCGCGTTGCGCCGGGCCTTGCGCGGCATTCCCAGGCCGTAGTCGCGTGGCTGGGGTCCGAACACGGTGCCGCCACTGCGCCACAGCGGGCTGCGGTTGGAACCCGCGCGGGCGCGGCCGGTGCCTTTCTGGCGCCAGGGCTTGCGGCCGCCGCCGGACACCTGGTGACGGGATTTCGTGCTGGCATTGCCCTGGCGGCGAGCCGCCATGTGGCTTTTAACCGCCTCGTAAATCAGGTGCTCTTTCAAGGGATAGTTGAACACCTCTTCGGGCAGTTTGACCTCGCTGACCTCTTTATTGTGCATATCCCTGACCTTTAACTTGATCATGGTTGTCTCCTTTTAAAGGAATCCTTCAGCACCATTACGTAGTTGCCGTTGAACCCGGGAACCGCCCCGTGAACCAGGATCAGGTTGTTGGCGGCATCAACCCGCACAACGCGCAAGCCTTTTACAGTTTTGCGTTTGCCGCCCATACGGCCCGGCATCTTTTTACCCTTATGAACTTCTCCCGGATAAGCGCACATACCTGTGGATCCAGGTCGACGGTGGAACATGGAACCGTGGGTGGCCCGGCCGCCGCGGAAATTCCAGCGCTTGACCACACCCTGAAATCCTTTGCCCTTGGTGGTTCCCGAAACGCTGACCGATTCTTTCTCTTCGAAAATATCCACTTTCACGGTGTCACCGACCGCAATGGTTTCGTCATCCAAAAAAACTTCCCGCAGAATTCTTGTCGGCGGCACACCGGCTTTGTCGAAGTGTCCTTTCAGGGGACGGTTGATGCCCTTGGTTTTTCGATTCTCAACCAGTCCAATTTGGACTTTGCGGCCATGTTCGCTGCCGTTGGACTTCTTCTGCACCACCACGCAGGGACCTGCCTGGATTACCGTTACCGGATGAACCCGGCCGTCCTCGTCGAACAACTGGGTCATGCCGATCTTTTTTCCTATCAGTCCTTGTATCATTGATCTCACCTTTCATCCACGCCCACCGGCGCGGGCCGCTAGTTTGACTTCACCTCAACTTCGACACCAGCGGGAAGATCCATCTTTTTCAGTTCAGCAATTGTGTCGTCATTGTGTTCGCGGATCTCGATCAGTCGCGAGTGGGTGCGGCGTTCAAAGTGTTCACGGGATTTCTTGTCCACGTGGGGTGAACGCAGCACGCAAAACTTCTCGATCCGGGTGGGAACCGGAATCGGACCCGCCACCCGGGCACCCGTACGTTTGGCCTTGGCCACGATTTCCGCGGAAGACTTGTCCAGGATGCGGCTGTCAAAAGATTTCAACTTGATGCGAATTTTGGTTGCCATAATTGTCCCTATTCAATAATATCGGTCACGGAGCCGGCGCCGATGGTGCGGCCGCCTTCGCGGATGGCGAACTTCAGGCCCTTCTCCATGGCAATCGGCGTGATCAGCTCAATTGACAGGTTCGCGTTGTCGCCGGGCATGACCATCTCCACGCCTTCGGGAAGATTAACCGAGCCCGTCACGTCCGTGGTGCGGAAAAAGAACTGCGGACGAT
>DSBM01000114.1 GCA_011049425.1 Candidatus Aminicenantes bacterium | reverse complement strand
GTGTCAATTCCACCTCCATGGATTTCGTTCCGGCAAAACGGGTACAGCGGGCGGTGTTTGCCGCCGGCTGTTTCTGGGGAGTAGAGTACTATTTCCAGAAGATTCCCGGGGTGCTCGAGACCACGGTGGGCTATACCGGCGGCCGGGTTCAAAACCCCACCTACTACCAGGTCTGCACAAAGAATAGCGGCCATGCCGAGGCCGTGGAAGTCCGCTTTGACCCGGAAAGAGTTTCTTTCGAGGATTTAACCAAACGCTTTTTCGATATGCACGATCCCACCCAGGTGGATCGCCAGGGGCCGGACGTGGGGCCGCAGTACCGCTCTGAGGTCTTTTATCTCAACCAGGAGCAGAAAGAAACAGCCGAACGCCTGATCGGGCACCTGAAAGGCCTGGGATTGAACGTGGCTACGCGCTTGACGCCTTTCGAGGAGTTCTGGAAGGCCGAGGATTACCACCAGGACTATTACAACCGGGGTGGGGGAACCCCATATTGTCACTTCATTACCCCGCGTTTCGACCCCGACCCGGAGTCATAGCCCCTTTCAACCTCCACGGAGTTTGTTTTGTAGATCTCCGGCACAGGCAATATGATGGCTCTTTACTCGTATGGATTACCGCAAGTATTCCCTTGAACGTTGTCCCGGCCGCTTCTGGAATTGTGTGCGGGTTCAGGCGGAACCACTGCCCGGTCCTTTTAAAAATCGTTGCCGCTGTGCTATAGTAACAACGCTGCAGGGGAGGGAGTATCCCTTGCCGGTGCTGGAGATTTACGGTGCCTGAAAAGAATGACGGAGACCTATCCCGGGAAGTGTTTCTTCAATACGGACATGCGACCCATGCCGCCGCTGAAATGGAACGCTGCCTGGTAAACCTGGCCCAGTTGCTGGAACCCGAGACACGTGAAAACGAATTCAGCGGCTTTTTCCGGGCTCCGGACGGACGGCCGGCCCCGTCGATCGATCGCCTGGCCGCCAGGCTGGGATGGCAAGCCGGTCCCCTGCGCCGTGGCGTAGAGATCCGCACCTACCTGCGCGACCGTTTCTGGCAGGATAACAGCGACAAGATGCATTACTTTGACGGCAAACGTCGTTTGGTGGACGAGTTGACCCGTTTGGCGGGGGAATTGACCCGGCTCAACGACCGCATGGCTTCGGAGGCTTCCCGCCTTTTTATCCGCCACGGCTTGACGGAGCAGCTCATTGTCGATGCCGTGGATAAGCTCGTGGGTCGCGAGAACCAGTCGGAGTCGCCTGGGCAGGCCCAGCGCATCAACGCTTGCGTGGCTTTTCGGCGTGAACCCGGGGAACGCGGATATATTCCCGCCCTGCAATGCCATGACGGCCGCCTGTTGCTCATCACCCGCGAAGGACTGGTCACCGGACCGGCGTCCCCCTCAAGCGCGCAATGTGTTGAGTTTCTGCATCTCTCCCGCCATTTTCCCACGGTAATCTCCGGCCCGGTGGAGTCGAATGGTCCCTGGTCCTGGCAGGTGCCGCTGGGAGAGCATCTGGAATTGTACGTAGAGCGGGGCAAGGAAGAGAAGGGCAACTCCGTACAATGGGGGATCCGTGATCGCAAAACCGCGGTTAAGACCGACCCGGAGGCCCCCGCATGAATTTGCCCCGTATGACTCGAAGGTCCTGGATCTGGACGGGGGCCATGGTAGGGGTCGCGGCACTGGTGTTTCTGGCCTGGGACCTGTTTACTTATGGACGCTTTATTGATGCGTTTTCCGGTGCCACGCCAAGCGCCCTGCATTATCCACCTCCGGATGGTCTAAAGCTTCTGGTAGAAGGTCGACTGGAACGCCCGTGGAAAGTCACGTCGCGCAGCCTCAGGCTGCTGGCTCCAGTGCGTGTCCGCACCCGGGAAGTGACTCCCGACGGCCGGATTATGGGATCTTACGCATATACGGGTGTTCCGGTCATGCATATCCTGGCCGGCGTGGATCCACGCCCCCTCAGCATCGATCCCGATGATCGTCCCCTGGATATGCTGGTCGTGTTTGCGTCCCGTGACGGGAAGTGTTCGGTTTTCACTTATGGTGAACTGGTGCTGGCCGATGACGCATTGCCTGTAACCCTGGCCTGGAAACGGGAGCCGGTGCTGCCGGAACGCAATGCGGATACATACAAAGGCAATCGGATTACCAGTGAGTTGTCGGGTATGCGCCTGGTTTGTCCCCGTGAGACGGACACGGCGCGGTATCTGGATGACGTGGTGCGCATCACCCTTGAAGTTCCCGCCGTACCGCGTGACAGGCTCCCCCCGGTTCGCAAACACTCTGTCTGCCGGTCGGAAGAGATCATCTGCATTGAGGGAAAGGACAGTTGGATTGCCGTCCCGGATGACTTTCCCCGAAAGACCTGGCCCGCCTGGTTCCGCATCGGCCATGGTATGGGAATTCGCTCTGCGCGGACAGCCAGGGCAGATGGCGTAGCCTTGAATCAGATACTGAAAAAATGGTTTCCCCAATGCGGCGCCGACGATTTTTTCCTGGTCAGCGGCTGTGACGGGTACCGGGTATTGCTCAGCGCGCGCGAGGTGTTCGCGGATCCCCGGGGAGAGCGGTTCCTGCTTGTGGACAAGGTGGATGGAGCCCCGCTTGAAAACGGTTTGATGCTGGGTGTGTTCGGCGATTTCTATATTGACCGCTGCGTGCGCGGGGTATCCCACGTGGTGCGACTGCCGGCTCCGCTTAAGGTCGACCGATAACGATCAATCCAGATAGAGAAGACGAAGGGCAATGCGTATCGTGTGAAAACCGGATGGCTGGGAAGAGCATCCAATTGAGGAGGACGACATGAAAGTACTGATAGCCTATTTTTCGCAGACTGGAAATACGGAAAAAGTCGCCGGGGCCATTTACGATGCAGCTGAGAACGAGACCCGCATCCTGGCCGGAGTGGATGAAGTGAAAGACCTGGATAGCCCGGATCTGATCTTTGTGGGACTCCCCATCATGCATCACTCGGTTCCGGGTCAGGCGTCCCGGCTGATTCAGCGCATTCCCGCCGACAAATCCGTGGCGCTTTTCGCCACCCACGGTTGTTTGCGGGGGGGGAAACTGGCGGTGGAGGGTTTTTACCACGCGGTCAGCTTGGCTTCCAAGCTTTACATGCTGGGTTCCTTCGGTTGCCAGGGAGAGGTCGATCACCACGTGATGGACGAATTGAGCCACCTCCCGGAGTACCGGGGTTGGTTGAATGAAGCCCGCAGCGCGGTCGGCCATCCCGATGCGGCTGACCTGGAGGATGCCCGCCAGTTCGCCGCGCTCATGCTGGCCATGGCTGACAAACCACGAAGTTGAAAAGTTG
>DSBM01000113.1 GCA_011049425.1 Candidatus Aminicenantes bacterium | reverse complement strand
TGCGCCCCCACCTCCATCATGCGCCGCAGCATGTCCATGTTGTAGGGCTGACCCTTGATGGTATGGGAAAAGAACACGTAAGCGGTGTCCGGTTGGAAAAGTTCGGCGGGAATCTCTTTGACCGCGAACACCACCCGGGCGCGACTCAGGTCTTCGCTGATCTGTGCGCCGGCGGCGCGGTATTCATCGTCAGTGAACACGCGGATGGGAGACGGTTGCACAATGGTGTGCACGCCGTGGGCCTCTTTCAACCGGCGCACGTGATCCGGAGTCAGGGGAGCCCTGCGCTCCCACTCGTTCTTATCTTCCCGGCGAATGCCGATTACATGTTCCATTTTCGCTCCTGAAACCTGGGTACTTTATATCTTCTATCAGAGAGAATCGACCGCGTCAATGAATCGCCGCCGATTCAACGCCGCCTCACGCGTTTTTCGATTTCCTCCAGGGAAATGTGAACCAAGATGGGCCGCCGGTGGGGACAGAACTCGGGATTCTCACAGGCGAACAGCTCGTCCGCCAGGCGCTGCATCTCCAACAGGCTCAAGGGCTGGTTGACCTTGATCGCGGCTTTGCATGCCACACCGGCAAGCGAGAGGTCTCCCCCGGTTTCCACTTGTTCTTCAGCCGGTTGCAACGCCTCGCGCAACGCGCCGGCGACTTCGGCTTCGGCCAACAGGCGCGGGTAGCGGCGCACCGCCACACTGGCGCCCCCCATGGGCTCCAACTCAAAGCCCAGTCCGGCCAGGATTTCGCCTTTCTGCGCCAACAGGCCGCGTTCCGTGGCCGACAACTCGATCAGCATGGGAAACAGGGGTGCGGCCGATTCGACCCCTTGATCCGCCGCCTGGCGGCGCAGGCGATCGTATATCACCCGTTCGTGGGCGTTGTGCTGGTCGATGAGCAGCAGCTCGCCGTTGCGTTCCGCCACGATATAGGCGCTGCGATACTGGCCCAGCACGCGGACTCCACCGGCATGCGGACCGCCCCCGGGAAAAAGCAACAGGTTTTCGCGTACGTTTCCCGCGCTTC
This sequence comes from Candidatus Aminicenantes bacterium, assembly GCA_011049425.1. Classification (NCBI taxonomy): domain Bacteria; phylum Candidatus Aminicenantota; species Candidatus Aminicenantota bacterium. The sequence goes on along the minus strand of DSBM01000113.1, from coordinate 27,445 downwards.
CCGCTTCCGCTGCCTGCGACACATCCGCTCCTCCGCTCCAGGCCGCATTCCGTACAAACGCCGAGTAACGTCCCGGGGCGTCGGCCGTACCCGGATGCGACGGAAACGCCGTTTGATTCCCCATGGCCGCGGCCACGGCATGGTACACCAGGCGAAACGCGGCCTGGTCGTCCCGGAACCGGATCTCCAGCTTCATGGGGTGAATGTTGACGTCCACGTCCTCGGCAGAGACTTCAAGCAGCAGCACGGCCACGGGATGCCTGCCCTTTTCCAGAAAAGGCGCGGCCGCATTGTGCAGGGCGGCCATCAGGGTTTTTTCCCGCACCGGGCGGCGATTGACGAAAAAATACTGGCGGCGGCGGTCCGGACCGCCGCCGCGGGAACGGCTGACCAGACCGGTACAGGTTGCGGTTTCGCCATCCCCCATCACGGGAACCAGCTCCGCCGCGGTTTCCCGCCCCAGCACCTGGTAGGCTCGTTCCAGCAGGCTGTCCACCCCGGGATAGCTGAACACCGAACGCCCGTTGTGATCCAGGTCAAAGCCGACTTTCCACCAGGCCAGGGCAATGCCCTCCAGCCAGGAGACCACGCGGTTGGTTTCCGTGCGCGCGCTCTTGAGGAACTTGCGTCGCACCGGGAAGTTGTGGAACAGATCGCTGACCGTAATGCGGGTTCCCCGCGAACTCGATACCGTACGCAACCGCGGCTGTCCCCCGGGCTCCAGGTCCATCTCAACCCCCGCGCCTTCGGTTTCGGCGGAGACCAGTTGGATTCGGGCCACTTCGCGCAGAGAGGCCAGGGCTTCCCCGCGAAAACCCAGGGTGGTCAATTGATCCAGGTCTTCGATTCCCGACAGCTTGGAGGTGGAATGGCGCTGGAAAGCCAGGGGGATGTCGCCGGCGTTGATACCACACCCGTTGTCGCTGACCCGCACCCAGTGGCGGCCGCCGTCTTCGAGTTCCACGTGGATGTGGTCGGCGCCGGCATCCAGGGCGTTTTCCACCAACTCCTTGACCACGGACAAGGGGCGTTCCACCACCTCTCCGGCGGCGATTTTGCGATACACGTCAGGCGGCAATTCACGGATCCGGGCCATGCCGCATTGTACCACAGATACCTGCACAAGGGCCAACAGCGCGGATTTGACAGCATTACGCGCGCGGATATATAATCAGATCCGGAAAATGGCAACAGAAGTGTTGAAAATCACCAAGTACGGTGAACCGGTGCTGGCCGCACGCGCCCGCGAGTTGGACACCGTCGACGACGATTTGCGCCGCATGGTGGAACGCATGCGCCTGACCATGTACCAGGCCAACGGCGTCGGCCTGGCCGCGCCCCAGGTGGGTGAAAGCATCCGCCTGTTTGTTTTTGACCTGACCATGGGCGAGGATCCCGATGCTTTCCACGCGTTCCTGAATCCCGTGATCCTGGAGGCGGAAGGCTCCGAATCGGACGAAGAGGGTTGCCTTTCCGTACCGGGAATCAACCTGGGGGTCGAGCGCCACACCCGCCTGCTGCTTCACGCCGTGGACCTGGATGGCCGGGAGTTCGAGCGCGAATACCGCGACTTTGAAGCGCGGGTGATGCAGCACGAAATCGACCACCTGGACGGCCACGTGATCCTGGACCGCGTGTCACCGCTGAAACGGAGATTGGCCCGGCGCGAGATCCGCCGCCTGCAACAGAATGGCGCATGGTAACTCCGTATTTTTCGGTACCGCGGAAGTGGGCCTTCCTTTCCTGGAATGCCTGCTGCGCCACACCCGCCTGCGCCTGATCATTACCCAGCCCGACGCCCGGGGCGGGCGCAACCGCCGCAACCTGGAGCCCCCGGTCAAGGCATTCGCCCGCGAACACGATATCACCTGCATCCAGCCCGAGGTGCTGCGTTGCCCGGAAACGGAAGACCAGATCCACGAAGCCGACCCCGACCTGGGAGTGGTGGTGGCCTATGGCCGCTATATTCCCCGGCGGGTGGCGACGATTCCCCGCCGCAACACGATAAACGCCCACTTCTCATTGCTGCCGCGCTGGCGGGGTGCCGCGCCGGTGCAGCGTTGCCTGGAAGCGGGAGAATCCCGCACCGGTGTCACGTTGTTCGAGATCCGGCCGCGCATGGACGCCGGCCCCATCTGGGCGTCCCGCGCCCTGGATGTGGACCCCGGCGAAACCGCTCCCGAACTGTTCGGCCGCCTGGCCCCGGCCGGATCCGACCTGCTGGCGGAAACCATGCCACGAATCCTGGAGGGAACGGACTCTCTCCGTCCCCAGGAACATGACCACGCCACCTTCGCGCCGCAACTGCGCAAAGAGGAGGGACGCATCAACTGGGACGCGCGCGCGCGGGAGATATTTAACCGCTGGCGGGCTTTCCAGCCCTGGCCCGGAGTGTTTTTCGAGCTGGACGGCCGGCCCGTTAAAGTGATCACCTGCCGCCCCATGGACCTTTCCGAAAGCCCTCACCCGCCGGGAACCGTGCTGGAAACCGACCGGGAACGCATGCAGGTGGTTTGCGGTTCGGGGTCGGTCCTGGAAGTCACCCGCATCCAGCCGCCCTGCAAGCGTCCCATGACGCCGTATTGCTTTGCCCTCGGCAATGCGTTGCCAAAACGACTGCCGTGAATGCCGTCGCCCTGGCCTACCGGATTCTATTGCGTTTTGAATCCGATTCCCAAACCAACCTGCGCCGCCTGCTGCGCACGGAACTGGAGCCCCACGGCGGCGCGGCCGGCGCGGCCCCCTACCGCATGATCGCGGACACCATCCGCCACAGCCGGCGGCTGGATTTCCTGCTGGACCACTGGTCCAATTTGCCCGCCGCCCGCATCGATCCGGAAACACGCGTGCTGTTACGACTGGGCCTGCACCGCCTGCTGGCGGCGGATTCGATTCCGGACCACGCCGCGGTCAACGAAACCGTAACCCTGGCCCCGGCGCGGGCGCGCGGGTTTGTCAACGCCCTGCTGCGCCGCGCGGCGCGTGAGGGCGCCGCGGCCGCCGCCGGCCTGGTGGAATCAATTACCGACCCGGCGATCCGTTATTCCATTCATTCGGACCTGGTGACGGAAATCCGGCGCTTCCCCGTACCAGAGCAGACAATCTTGAGCTGGCTCAACCGCGAGCCGGTTTTCCACCTGGCCGCGGCCGCGGAGCAATCCCCGCGCGAACTGGGCACGCGCCTGGAGGCGCTGGCACTGCCGCATCGCCGCGTGCCCGGATTGTCGCTCTTCCAGGTGGACACCGCGGGGCCCGTGCTGCGCGCGCTGGTGAACCCGGGTCACGCCTTTTTCCAGAATACCGCCTCGCGCCTGGTCAGCCTGGCCGCGGCCCGACATGCCCGCCATTCCGTATTGGACGCCTGCGCCGCCCCGGGTACCAAGAGCCTGTCTGTAAAAAGCCTGCGCCCGGAGCTTGTGCTGGTATCCAACGACCTGCGGTACCGACGCCTGACGCGGCTTTCGAAAACTCTCGCGGCCGACCGGCGACCCTGGTACCGCACCTGCTCCGATATGCGCCGGCCGCCGTTCAAGGACGCGTTCGACCTGGTGTTGCTGGACGCGCCCTGCACCTCGGTGGGAACGGCTCGCAAAAACCCCGACTTGAAACTGCGGGTGGGGCGGGAACGCATCACCGCCCAGGCGGAGATTCAGAGGGAACTGCTCGAGGCCGCCCTGGATCGTTTCCCCGGGGCGCGGATTCTCTACGCAGTGTGTTCGTTCTGCCGCGCCGAAGGCGAAGGGGTCATGGAACACATTCGCTCCCGGCACGAGATCGAGACCATCGACCTGGCGCCCTGGGCGCGGGCGTTGGGATTCAAGCTGTTTTCCGAAGGCACGGGCATCACCCTCCTGCCCACGGAAGAACTACAGAACGACCTGTTCTATCTGGCTTTAATAAAGTTGAAAAGTTGAAGAGTTGAAAAGTTGAAAAGGGAAGAAGTAAATAAAGTTGGAAAGTTGAAAAGTTGGAGAGTTGTAGAGGCAGGAAGTTCGAAAAGTAGGGGCGAAAAATTTTTCGCTCGTACACCATGCCTTTTGCCCCTCGCCATTGGCCTGATTTCCCATTTCCGTGTGTTCCGTGGTTTTATTGAATTTCCGGTTCATGGGCGACCCGCCGGTCGCCCCTACACCTGCCACCTGTTTCCTGCCACCTGCCTCCCGCCTCCTGACACCTTTGTTCTTCCTTGCCGCCTATCCGTGGTTGTCGTATAATGCGGATTGTTACTCCCGCTCCGGTTCATCCGCCGGGGACCAGCGAGGTTTTCTATGATGTCATTGCAATCTTTTAGCGTGCGCGCGGAATTACCGCCCGAACTGGCCGGGTTGCGCCGCCTGTCCGCCAACCTGCGCCTGCACTGGAAACCGGAAGTATCCGCCCTGTTTCAACGCCTGGACCCCGGGTCCTGGCAACGCAATCGCGGCAACGCCCCCGCTTTTTTGGACCGCCTGGAACCGGATCGCCTGCGTGCCGCCGCCGCCGATGCGGAGTACGTGGCCGCGGTGACGGCCGCGGCCGACGAGCTGGACGCCCACCTGGCGGAAGCGCCCCAACCTGAAGTGGCCTATTTCTCCATGGAATACGGCCTGGCGGTCAGCCTGCCCCTGTATGCCGGCGGCCTGGGCATTTTGTCGGGCGACCACGTCAAGTCCGCTTCCGACCGCAACCTGCCGCTGCTGGGCGTGGGCCTGCTTTACCACCAGGGCTATTTCCGCCAATCGCTCAACGAAGCCGGCCAGCAGGAAGAGCATTACCCGGAAGCCGACCTGTCCCGCTGGCCCATCCAGGCGGTGATGGAGCCGGAAAACCCCGAAGAGCGCCTGGTGATCAAAATGCGCTGGCCTGATCGCGACGTTTACGTGCAGGCCTGGCGCCTGGACGTGGGAAGGGTTCCCCTCTACCTGCTGGACACACGGCGGACGGAAAATTCCGAAACGGACCGGCGCCTCACGGACCGCCTCTATGGCGGAGACCGTGAGTACCGTTTGCAGCAGGAGATGCTGCTGGGGATCGCCGGCACGCGCCTGCTCGACCGCCTGGGGATCAATATCGCCGTGTTTCACCTCAACGAGGGCCATTCCGCTTTCGCGCCTTTTGAACGCATGCGCCGGCTCATGGAGAAAGAAAAACTGTCCCGCCATGAGGCGCAGCAACTGGTGGTCCACAGCAGTATTTTCACCACCCATACACCGGTACCGGCCGGCAACGACGTGTTCGATTCCGGCCTGATCATACGCTACATGGGCGGGTTCGCCGCTGAACTCGGCCTGCAGCCCCAGGAATTCCTGGACCTCGGACGCATGCGCCCCGACGACGGGCGCGAGGGCTTTTCCATGACCGTGGCGGCCATCCGCCACTGCGCCCGCGTGAATGCCGTCAGCCTCCTGCACGGACGGGTCTCCCGGCGCATGTGGCATACCCTGTGGCCGGGTGTGCCGGAAAACGAAGTCCCGATTGCGGGAGTCACCAACGGTGTGCACCTGCGCACCTGGATCTCGGAGGAAATCGATTCCCTGCTGTGCACCCACCTGGGAAGGGATTGGGACCGGCGCCAGTCTGAAAAAGAGATGTGGCAACAGGGCGTGGACAAAATCCCCGCCGCCGAATTGTGGCGGGCCCGGGAAACCGCCCGGGAGCGCATGGTCGCGCAATTGCGCCGCCGCGTGGCCCTCTCCCTTAGCCGGCACGGCGCTTCCGAACACCGGGTCGCCGCCGCGCGCAATATCCTGGACCCCCACCGGCTCACCATCGGCCTGGCGCGGCGGTTTGCCACCTACAAGCGCGGCAACCTCATCCTCCAGGATCCCGGCCGCATCCTGCGCCTGTTGCGCCATGAAACCACGCCGATCCAGATCCTGTTCGCGGGCAAGGCCCACCCCCTGGACGGCGACGGCAAGCAGATCATCCAGCAGATCGTGCGTTTCCTGCGCGATCACCACCTCCAGGACCGGGTGGTGTTCGTGGAGGACTACGACATGGAAGTGGCGCGGCAGCTGGTGGGCGGAGTGGACGTCTGGCTCAACACCCCGCTCCGGCCCCTGGAAGCCTGCGGCACCTCGGGCATGAAAGTGGCCGCCTGCGGCGGCCTCAACCTCAGCGTGCTGGACGGCTGGTGGGACGAAGCCTTTAACGGTGAAAACGGCTGGGCCCTGGGTGCCCGGCGCATGCAGCCGGACCCGGGGGTTCAGAACGCCCGCGAAGGCCGTGAATTGCTGGAGATCCTGGAATCCGACGTGGTGCCGCGCTTTTACACCCGCGATGAAAAGGGCATTCCCGCCGGCTGGGTACAGATGATGCGCGCCTCCCTGGCATCCATCCCGGCCCGCTTCAACACCCACCGCATGGTGGACGACTACGCCTCCATGTACCGCGACGCAGTTGCGGACAGCCACGCCCTTTCAGCTTCGGACTACACGCCTCTGAAAAGCTTTACCCAATGGCGTCAACGCCTCGGCTCCGATTTCGCCGCGGTCCGCATCGTCGATACCGATTTCGATGTATCGTGCCCCCTGCCCCACGGCAAAAAAGTACCCGTGGCCGTTACCGTGGACACAGCCGGCCTGTCTCCAGCCGAGCTGCGGGTCAGCCTGATGATCCGCCCCCTTGAAGCAGGAAAAACCGCTGACTTTTCATCGCTGACACTCATTCCCCAAACCAGAAAACCCGCAAAAACCGTGCGCTTCACGGCTGAACTGGAGCCGCCGCTGCCGGGTGATTACGAAGCGGCTGTGCGCGTGACACCCCGCCATGACCTCATGGTCAATCCGTATGAACTCTTCATGTCGGTTTGGAGTTGAAAAGTTGGAGGGTTGGAAAGTTGGAGAGTTGAAGTACCCTTTCGGGCATAAATACCCAGAGGGCACAAGTACCCAGAGGGCACAAGTACCCAGAGGGCATAAATCACCGCTCACCACTTCGGTCCAGACCCATTGCGGTCCTCGACGTCTTAAGCTGGCCATGGTGGATGTTCGGGATGTTTCCGAGGCCATCTTTCGTCTTCGGGGAATACCCCTCAGCCGACCATCCTGTCTCAGACCATGGGTCCCCGGAACCTGCGTTTGCGTTCGCTTATGCTTTATGCCCTGCGGGTACTCATACTCACAACTGCTTACTGATTTCCAATATGTATTTACCCAAACAAAACGCAATAGATCCAAAAGTTGAAGGGTTGAAAAGAAGTGGAATTAGTTGGAATGAAACAGGGAACCTTGTTTTTTCTTTCGACTTTAGGCTTTCAACTTTCGACTAAGAGCCCCCACCTTCTTCAAGTTCTCGCTCGCCATTCGCCCCGCATTAAGTTGACTTTCGCATTGCCTCCGCATAGTATTTCTCCATAAGGAACATGCGTAATCGCAACCAATCCCGGTTCAGCTTGTATCCTGAGAAGGCCGGTTAAGAGAGGGATAAGGTCATGACAGAGCCAGGCAACGGTGAACAGTTGAAGCGATATGCCGAGGACCTCAACCAGACCATCCGCGAGCTGAAACAAGCCAACGCGAAACTGAGACGTCAGGTTGAAGTCGAAGAACAGGCCAGGCTTGTCCAGCAGAAAATGATCCATTTCAACAAAATGACCTCTCTGGGCACCCTGGCGGCAGGCATCGCCCATGAAATCAACACCCCCATCAGTTACATCCTGGGCAATTCCCAGATCCTCCAGGAATTGTGGCAGGACGTGGAAAAAGTTTTGCGTGAAACGGTCGATAATCCGGAAAAACTTGTGTTGGCGGGCATTCCATTCGCCGATATCAGGGAGATGATCCCCAAAATGCTGCAGAACAACATCCAGGGAGCTCGACAGATCAATACGATCACAGGCAAGCTCAAGGATTTCAGCCGCCGGCCGCCCGACACCAGGGGCCGGACCGACATCAACCAGGCCCTTCAGTATGCCGTAGCCATACTGGACAAGAAAATCCGCAAATGCACCAATCATTTTCATTTCAAATTGTCCAAACAAGTGCCTCCGGCCAGGGGCAACATCCATGAGATTGAGCAGGTCTTTGTCAATATCATTCTGAACGCGCTTCAAGCCCTGCCGGATAAGGCCTGCGAAGTTTCAGTGTCTTCCACGTTCGCAAAAAAAAGCAACGAGATCCTGGTAACCATCAGGGATGAGGGAAAAGGCATGGAAAAGGCCGTTCTGGATCGCATCATGGAGCCGTTCTTCACCACGCGTGAGGAAAGCGACGGAACGGGGCTGGGCATGTATATCGCCTATGCCATAGTGGAAAAAACCGGCGGCAACCTGGAAATTTCCAGCAGGCCGGGCATGGGCACGGAAGTGACCATTCGCCTGCCGGCCGATAAAGTCGAGGCATGAACATGGATCCATCCGCAACGAAGCAACCGTTGGTACTCCTGGTGGATGATGAAGACCCTATCCTGATCAGTTACAGCTTCCTGCTGAAAAGCGCCGGCATCAAACACGTCGCCACCCTCAGCGACCCGCGCAGGGTACTCCCCTTTCTCCATGAAAATGACGTGACCGTGGTTGTACTGGATATCGATATGCCCCATATATCCGGCCGGGAATTGCTGGAACGTATCCGCGAGGAGCTGCCGTCAGTTCCCGTTATCATGGCCACCGCCGCCAACGAAGTGGACACGGCCGTGGAGTGCCTGCTGACGGGCGCCAAAGATTACCTGGTGAAACCGGTCGAAAAAGGCCGCCTGATTTCCAGTATTCAGCAGCAGCTCGAAGTCCGTCACCTGGAAAACGAAGTATCCGCCCTGAAGCAGTCACTCCTCTCACGGAAACTGACACACCCGTCCGCTTTTTCGAACTTCATCACCGTCAGCCCGGAAATGCATTCCCTGTTCAAATATATCGAAGCCATTGCCGACTCCCCTTTTCCGGTCCTCGTCCTGGGAGAAACCGGCGTGGGAAAGGAACTGATCGCACGCGCCATTCACCTGTGCGGTTCCAACACCAATGAACTGGTCGTGGTAAACGTTTCCGGACTGGACGACACCCTGTTTACAGACACCCTGTTCGGCCACACCCGCGGTGCGTTCACGGGGGCGGCCTCGTCACGGGAAGGCTTGATCAACCGGGCCGAAGGCGGAACCCTTTTCCTGGATGAGATCGGGGACCTGGGCATACCCTCTCAAGTCAAGTTGTTGCGCCTGATCCAGGAAAAAGAATACTACCCGTTGGGATCCGACATTCCCCACCGGACGGATTGCCGCATCGTGGCCGCCACCAACCGGGATATCCGCACACTCGTGGATAACGAAAAGTTTCGCAAGGACCTCTATTACCGCTTTCTTGCCCACCAGATTCATGTCCCGCCGTTGCGGGAGCGCAAAGAAGACATCCCCCTCCTGTTTTCCCATTTTATTCGGGAAGCGGCACGGGATTTGAAAAAGAAAATCCCCTCCCATCCACCGGAGCTTGTCACCCTGCTCAAAGCCCACGCTTTCCCCGGCAATGTCCGGGAACTCCAGGCCCTGGTTTACGACGCCATGTCCCGCTACGAATCAGGGGTTCTCTCCATGTCCAGCTTCAGGGCGCTTATCGAAAAGGAAGGCGGGTTGGGAAAAACCGAGGTTTCCGATGAAGACATGGGGGATCGAATGGATTCCCCGAATGGATTCCCCACCCTGAAGCAGGCGGAAACACACCTGATCGCGCGGGCGCTTGACCAGGCCGGAGGCAACCAGGGAGTCGCCGCTTCCCTGCTGGGGATATCCCGACAGGCGCTGAACAAGCGCATCCAGCGCGACAAAAAGCTCAAACCACCTGATAATTAGTATTCCGGGACGCGTATATCAAACCTTGAATCATGCGGATATGATTCCGCATCTCCATCTTGAAACCGCCGACAATATCACCGGCTTCATTTTCCAGGGGATTGACGATTTCGTAAAACCGGGAGGATATCAAGCCCGTTTCAATGGAAAGGGCCATGGCCAGCGCGTCGGCATGTGAAATATCAGCGTGCCAGATGTTACGGGTCTGGGCTTTCAGGTAACCCAACCCGGATCTGACGGTTTCCACGGCAAAGCGCATCATATTGTAGCGGTACGCTCCGGCCTCGATTTTGCTCAGGCACAACCGCAACCAGTCGGCGTACCGCAGTTTGGGCAGGGCCAGATCCAGCCAGAAGTCCTGATGAGCGGGAAATTTCACGCTGTAATACGTATACAACTCGGAAAGACTTTCCTGATAATCCGCCATCAGGTTGATTTTCTGCTTCTGCCAATTGGATAACACCATGGCTTCCTCCTCGCGGACGCACAATCCGCCGCAATCCGTCTTGCGAATACATCTGGCCAGCACGTGGCGTTCCAAAACCGGATAATTCCCGAAATCCCATCCAGGAAAGACTTTTTCCACTTACCTCCGAACCAAACCGATTCAGAAAGGATGCGACAGAAGTTGACGGCAAACCATCATGCGCAACAGGGGGGGCTTTTCTGCTGCGGAATCGAGACCATTGCGACCATATGCCTTCATGCTTGAGTCTTGCCGTAATTGCTTTTTACTTGTATTCGCGTTACTTTTAATATATGAAGCTCGTGATTTGCGGTCCAATCGGGGTCGGGTTCACTTCAGGCATCCCTTTGATTCATGGATAAGCAAAAAGCAACGTCTCTTTGGGGAGGCGAACCGCCATCCATTTGTCGGCGATCGCATCGCACCCGACTGATCCTGTCGCTGTTGGGATTCTACTTGGTAATGAACGCGGCCGTCATTGGCAAAGACACCGTCGTCCGGGTCGGAATTTACCAGAACGAACCCAAGATCTACCTGGACGAACAGGGAAAGCCGGCGGGAATCTTTGTCGACCTGTTAAACGTGATCGCCCGCAAAGAGGGTTGGAAGCTGGATTACGTTCCCTGTTACTGGGAGCAATGTATCGAGGGATTGCAGACAAAACGAATCGATTTAATGCCCGATGTCGCCTTTTCCCCGCAACGAAGCAAAACACTGGAATTCAACAACATCCCGGTTTTCAACAGTTGGTCCCAGGTGTACGCCCGCCCCGGAGCGCCCCTGGAGCGATTTGCTGATCTTCAAAACAAACACGTCGTTTTAATGAAGGGCTCCGTTCAGGAAGAGAAGTTCCAACAGTTGATGAGTGGATTCGGATATGACTTTACCATGGTTTCGGCAAACTCTTTTGGGGAAGCTTTCGTATTCGTCCAGAAGGAAATCGCGGATGCCGTGATCGTGAACGTGTTTTTCGGCGCCCGGAACTACGCCCGTTACGGCCTGAAGCCCACTCCAGTATTGATCAACCCGGTATCTTTGTATTTCGCGTCAAAAAAAGGCGAAAACCACGAGCTCCTTGCCGCCATAGACAAATGCCTGGATGAGTGGATCAAAACCCCGCGCTCATTTTACTACCGCAAGCTGGCCGATTACATGGAAAAGTGCGCCCAGCCGGTATCGACGGACCGATTCAAGTTGCCGACATGGGTTGCCCTGGTAATCCTGCTTCCCATCCTGGGGTTCATTCTGGTCTTGATCAAAAATTCCTTGTCAAAATCCATAAAACTAAAGACAATCCACCGCCGGCTTCGCGAAGAGGAAAGCAAATTCAGGAGTTATATTGAATACTCCCCGTACGCGGTTTTCGTGGTCGATGAGAACGGAAATTACCTTGATGTCAACCCCGCGGCTGAATCCTTAACCGGGTATTCCCGGGAGGAATTGCTGCACAAGAACCTTCGGGATTTAATCCCCGTCAAATCCCGAAAGGCGGCGGGCAGCCATTTCAGCCAGGTATCGACCGAGGGAAAAGCCTCGGCGATTTTTCCTTTTGTGAAAAAAAACGGCGAGCACGGGTATTGGTCCGTGAACGCGGTCAAAATATCCCCGGACAGGCATCTGGCTTATGTCAGCGACGTCACCGATCATTTCCAGGTTGAACAGGATCTGAGGCGAATGAAGGATCAACTGGAGTCGGAAGTAGCCAAAAAAACCCACGAACTACAGGAACGGGTATTGGAACTGGAGCATTTTCACGATGTCACCATTGAACGGGAGTTGCGCATGAAAGAGCTCCGGGATGAAATCAAAGGGCTGAAGAAAAAGAAAACATGACCCCGATTTCACGCAAGCTTTCGCTTATCCCGCTCCTGTTGATCCTTTGCGCCGGCCTGCACGCCCAGGCCGAAGAAAACATGTCGAATCAACCCCACTTGCGCGCCTCCGTGAACATCGCCTCGGAACCCGATTATCCCCCCTTCTGCATGGTGGACGAGAACGGCGAAGCCACGGGTTTTTCCGTCGAGCTTTTCCAGGCCGCGGCCGAGGCGGTGGGCTTAGCCGTCCACATCCGCATCGGCGTATGGAACCGGATCAAAGCCGACCTGGCCACGGGGAGAATCGACGCCCTGCCGCTGGTGGGACGAACCCCGGAAAGGGAAGCGCTTTTTGATTTCTCCATGCCCTACCTGTCTCTCCACGGCGCCGTGTTCGTGCGTAAAGAAACCCGGAGCATCCATTCACCAGCCGACCTGGAGGGTAAACACGTCGCGGTGATGAAGGGCGACAACGCCGAAGAATTCCTGCGTCGAGAAAAGATTGCGGCCGAAATCTCAACCACCCATACCTTTGAAGAGGCGTTCCGGGAACTGGAAAAAGGAAATGCCGATGCCGTGGTAACCCAGCGCGTCATGGGACTTCACCTGCTGCGTAAACTGGGAATCTCTTCGATCCATCCGCTGGATTTCCAGCTTCCCCAATTCCGACAGGATTTCTGCTTTGCCGTGCGCAAGGGCGACAGGCCATTGCTCCAGCGCTTGAACGAAGGGCTTTCCATCGTGATCGCAAACGACACGTACCAGCGCATCCGTGATCAATGGTTGGGTCCCGATGAGGAAAGAAAAAGATCTTTTTGGGAAGTCTTACGCATAGTTCTGTATTTCCTCGTACCGCTGCTCTTAATGATTGCGCTTGGAACCCTGTTCATCCTCAGAAAGGAAGTGAAACGCCGAACCCGGGAGTTGCACCGGGAAATCGCGGAACGAAAAAAATCCGAAGCCGACCTGCGCCGGATTGCCGATAACGTAACCGACGTGGTGTTTGCCACGGACCTGAACCTGAATACGACCTATATCAGCCCCTCCGTCCAGAACCTGGTGGGGATTCCGGCCGCGGATTACATCCACAAAAACGCTAAAGAGAGGCACCCTCCACAAACCCTGCAGAAAATGCAGTCCCTGTTGCAGGAAGAACTGAAAAAAGAGAAAAACCCCGGGATCGCCAAAGGCAGAACATTAATCATTGAAGGCGAGCATTACACCGTTGACGGCGGCATCATCGCCGTTTCCATGCACGTTTCGTTCATAAGGGATGAAACGGGCCGGCCCATCGGCCTGCTGGGGGTTACCAGTGATATCACCGAGCGCAAAAGGTCGGAGAGAGAACTGCGCAAACTGAAGGACGAGCTGGAAATCAAGGTCGCGGAGCGGACGCGGGAACTGAGCGAAAAAGTCGGAAAACTTGACAAAAGCCAGCGGGCCATGCTCTACATGGTGGAAGACCTGAACGCCATCACCAACGAATTGAAAGACGAACGCGGCAGACTGGAGGAATCATACCGCGAGATGGAAGCCTTTTCCTATTCCGTTTCCCATGACCTGCGCGCCCCGCTGCGCGCCATTGAAGGCTTTTCCCGCTTTCTCCAGGAAGATTACGCTGAAAAATTGGACGATGAGGGCAAGCGCTTTATCGAAACCATCCGCCAGAACACCGTCAAGATGGACACACTCATTTCCGAGTTGTTGAATCTGTCACGCACTTCCCGGCAATCAATAAAAACGACTTCCGTAAACATGAAAGCCCTGGTAGAATCCATACTGGAGCAAACCTTCGACGAAAAAGACACGCGGGAATTCGCCGTCACCATTGACGCGTTGCCCCGGGCAAGTTGTGATATTGAACTGGTAAAGCAAATCTGGGTGAACCTGATCGGAAACGCCTTGAAATACACTTCCGGGTCACAGGTAAAAAAAATCCGCATCGGCGGCCGGGAGGAAGGTAATAATGCGGTCTATTTTATCCGCGATACCGGGGTGGGCTTTGATGGTCGTTACAAGGAAAAGTTGTTCGGCGTTTTCCAGCGGTTGCATCCCGAACGGGATTTTAAGGGCACCGGTGTGGGACTGGCCATCGTGCAGCGCATTGTGCACCGTCACGGGGGCCGGGTATGGGCCGAAGGCGAACCCGGCAAGGGAGCGACATTTTTCTTTACCCTGCCCGCGGATATCAATACAAAGGAGACAGCCGATGAACACATATGACGAAGTCGAGATCCTACTCGTTGAAGACAACCCGGAAGACGTGGAGATGAGCATACGGGCCTTAAAAAGGAACCGCATCACCAACAACATCCTGGCCGTTTCCAATGGCGAAGAGGCCCTGGATTACCTCTTCAAGCGGGGAAAATTCAGCAACCTTGAAACCAGCTGCCGCCCCAAAGTCATCCTGCTGGATATCCGGCTCCCCAGGTTGGACGGTAAGGAAGTGCTGCGCATAATTAAAAATGATCCGAAAACACAGACGATCCCCGTGATCATGTTGACCTCATCCAAAGAAGAACGTGATATTATGGAAAGCTATCAATACGGAGCCAACAGCTACATCGTCAAGCCGGTGGAATTCGATAAATTCACGAAATCCATCCAGGAGATCGGCATGTACTGGCTGTTGCTGAACCAGCATCCATGACACTACCGAAAAGAGAAAAGCAAGCCGTGCAGCCGATCCGCATCCTGCTGGCGGAAGACAACCCCAACGACGCCGAGATGGCAAGACGCGAACTCTCGCGCGAGAGCATCGAATTTCACGATATGATTGTCGACGGCGAAGAAGAGTTCCGCCGGGCCCTGGATGATTTCAAGCCCCACCTCGTCATCTCCGACTATGCCATGCCTGCGTTCGACGGCATGAGGGCCCTGGAGATCACCCGCTCCCGGCCGGAACGGATCCCGTTCATTATCCTCACCGGGTCCATAAACGAAGAGACCGCCGTGGACTGCCTGAAAGCGGGCGCCGACGACTACGTGTTGAAAGAGAAAATCAAGCGCCTGCCCTTTGCCGTTCGCGATGTCCTGGCCAAGGAACAGGCGCGGCGGGATAAGGCGCAGGCGCAGGAACAACTGCGCCGGAATGAAGAAAAATTCCGCCTGATCGCCGAAAACTCCATTGACTGCCTGTGGCAGATGGACATGGAACACCGTTACACCTATGTCAGCCCTTCCCTGCCCCGGATCCTGGGTTTCACGCCCGAAGAGTTTATCGGGACACGGTTTTCCGATCACGCGCCTGAACAGGAGGTCACCAGGATAGGTGAAGTCGCCCGGCGCATGCTGGAGAACCCGCAACAATTCCCCCACATTTCCATTGAAACCACCATGTTCCACAAGGATGGCAGCCTGGTTCCCCTGGAAGTCGTGGCCAAGCCCCTGTTCGTGGGCGACGAGCTGGCGATGATCCTGGGATCCGCCCGGGACATCAGCGAGCGCAAGCAGGCGGAAGCCGCCCTGCGGGAAAACGAAAAACGATTCCGCGAACTCGCCGACATGTTGCCGGTCGTGATCTTTGAAACGGATCGGCAGGGAAATATCCACTACGCCAATCAACAGGCTTCCAGCGTGTTCAAGTATCCCCTGGAAGACCTGGTAACCGAGCTCAGCATATTCGATATGATCGCCCCGGAAGAGCGCGACCGGGCCCGGGACACTTTTGCGAAGCGTTTACGGGGTGAAGTGTTCGGCATGATCAATTACGCGGGACTTACCAAAAGCGGCAAGAGGTTTCCCATGCTCGTCAGAATGAGTCCCATTCCGGCGGACGAGGTTGTCGCCGGATTCCGCGGCATTGTCGTGGATATCTCAAAAGAACGGGAAATGCTCGCTAAACTGGACGCCATCCAGAAACGGTTCCGGATCCTGTTTGAATTCGCGCCCGACAGCTTTTTCATTACCGACTTGCGGGGCAGGATTGTCGAGGCCAACCGCCAGGCCGGGAAAATGCTCCAGCGCCGGCAAGCCGAATTGATCGGCAAGAGCCTGGCTTCCAGGTTTCGACTCGGGGAGGAAGAGCGCAGGCAATGGCGGAAACTGCTGACCCGCAGCAACAAGGGCTTGCCCACCGAGATGGAAGAATTCACCTTGACGCGGCCCGACGGGTCGTCGATTGTGGCCGAAATCAGCACCTATCCGGTGCGGATCGGCAGCAAAACGCAGATCCTGGCAATCGCCCGCGACATCACCGCGCACCGGCAACTTCAGACTGAACTGGAAAATCACCGCGAATCCCTGGAGCAACTTGTAAAAACCAGAACCCGGGAGTTGAAAAAGGCGTTGCTGGACTCGGAAGCCAACCGCGACCGCATCGATACCATACTCAAATCCGTCTCAGACGGCTTAATCGTAACGGATGTCAACAAACACATTATCCTGATGAACACGCCGGCCGAGGAATACCTCGACCTGCGCTTCACGGAATGCATTAACCGCAAGATCAACGATGTAACCCATCACCGGCCCCTGATCGATTTGATCCAACTTGCTTTCGATGAATCCATATCGGTCCAGGCGGATGTCGAGATAGTGGGCAAAACAAGCGAAGCTCATGTGCTGGAAGCCGCGGCCAAGCCCATCTCGGTAAAAAAAGGGAAACCCATCGGCATTTTAACCACCCTGCGCGATGTCACCCGGACACGGGAGATCGACCGCCTGCGAACGGAATTCCTCTCGACAACCGCCCATGAGTTGCGCACGCCCCTGACATCCATCCAGGGATTTTCCGAAATCCTGTTGACCCGCAAGAACCTGAAAAAAGCGGATAAGGATAAATTCCTCAGTTACATCAACCGCCAGGCGGTGAATCTGGCCGGGATCATCAGTGACCTGCTCGATATTTCACGCATCGAATCCGGAGTCGGATTCGAAATCAGGAAAGGACCATGCCGGCTGAACGACATCATCGCCGGGCGCATCGAACTATATCGCCTTTCCTACAGGGATCACCGCTTCACCACTGATTTGCAGGCGCCCGACCAACCCGTATGCGCGGATAAGGAAAAAATCGACCAGATCATGCAGAACCTGCTCAGCAACGCCGTCAAGTATTCACCTGATGGGGGCGAGGTCCACGTCAACACCGAGATAAAAAACGATGAATTCCGGGTAACCATAAAGGACCGCGGCATCGGCATGACCAGAGACCAGGTGCGCAACATTTTCCGAAAATTCTACCGCGCCAACAGCAGCGATACAGCCCCTCCGGGCACCGGGCTGGGCATGAGCATCGTTAAACTCATTCTCGATAAACATGGGGGATGGATCGATATTGACAGCCGGCCGGGGGTGGGGACCAAAGTGGTTTTCGCCATTCCCATTGACACAAACAAGATAGACCGGGACCCCGTCCAGGGAGAAAATCAACCATGAAAACCATTTTAATTGTCGACGATCAAATGGAAGTCTGCGAGCTGGTGGATGTCACCCTGAGCGCCGACGATGTCCGCATCATCAAAGCCTCAAAGGGAGATGAGGCCATCGAGATCGCACAGCGGGAAAAGCCGGATCTCATTATCATGGACATCATGATGCCGGGAAAGATCAACGGCATCGAAGCCACGCGCATTCTCAAATCAGATAAAAGCACGCGGCACATCTCCATCCTGATGCTGACGGCAAAGGGGCAGGACCGGGACCTGGAAGAGGGGTTCAAGGCGGGCGCGGACGCCTATTTCATTAAACCCTTCAGCCCCCTGGAGTTGATCCGCAAGGTCGAAGAGGTATTCGAGTCCTGACCGTTTTCGCGAATTAATTGTAAACATCTGTCCGTTCCGGGTGGCCTTTCATCGCACCCCAAATTTCCCCCATTTCAATTATAATTTTCTTATATCGCCGATATCAGGTTGTTTTCTCTTTTCAGCACATTTGGCAACCCTGTTGCTTCAGCTAGGGCATGACACATGAAAACGATCTCACGGCATCAGTGAAAAAGAAAAAGGTGCTGATCGTGGAAAGAGAGACGGAGATCCGCGACTTGCTGCGCATTACCCTGGAGTGCGGCGGCATTGAAAACCTGATCATTCTTTCCAGGGGACAGGCGGCGATGCGGACGGCCCTGCGGGAAAGACCGGACCTGATCCTTACCGGGGTCGACCTGTCGGATGAAATGGACGGGTTCGACCTCACCAGGGAAATCAAGCTGCGAAAGGATTTCCGGGGCATTGTGCTCATCCTGTCGGCCAACACGCAGAAACGGGATATCGAGAACGGCCTGGCCGCCGGAGCCGACGCCTACCTGACCAAGCCTTTCAGCCCGAATGAATTGCTGGAAACCGTCCTGAGCATGTTGAAGCGGCCTCATACAAACGCAATGTTCCCGGCCATTTCAATGCACAGGGGAGAAACCATCCATGAACAACCCAACATCTCCGTTTGACCGCGAGATTCACGCCGAGATGGCGAGATGGCGCAGCCGCATTGAATTCCCCGCGGGAAATCGAACTGAAGCCGAGTCGCCCGAACGCATGACCCACACCCAGGCCATGCTTTTCGCCCGCGACCTGAACCGCACGTACGAGGCCATGAAAAAGGCCCACCGGGATCTCAACCAATCCTACATGGATACCCTGGAAAGCCTGATTTTAGCCTCTGAATTCAAGGACGGCGACACGGGAAGCCATATCAAGCGCATCGGCCGTTTCAGCACCCTGATCACGGAAAAACTGGACCTGTCCCGATCCGTGGTTGAACAGATCGGCCTGGCCTCGGCCATGCATGATATCGGCAAGATCGGCATTCCCGACCACATTCTTTTGAAAAAGGGCAGATTGTCCCACAGTGAGTTCGCCGTGATGAAGACCCACACCCTGATCGGCGCCCGCATCCTGGCGGGCTCACACTCCGAGATTCTGCGCATGGCCCACAACATCGCCCTTTCCCACCATGAGTGGTGGAACGGCGAAGGTTACCCCTGTGGCTTGAAAGGCATGGAGATCCCGCTGGAAGGACGTATCGTGGCCCTGGCCGATTTTTTCGACGCGTGCACTTCAAAACGGCCGTACCGGGACGCGCTTCCCTTCGCGTCGGTGATCGAGATGATTCGCGACCTGTCGGGGCGGCAATTCGAGTCCCGGTTGGTGAAACTGCTCCTGGACAACCAGGAAGAGATCAAACAGTTGATGAAAGAAAATGGCCAATCAAAACTTTAAACTGGAAAAACTTGAGAAAGTCGTAACCATACTTGTCGACTGCCAACCCGCCCTGAAAGGCGCGTGCGTGCTGTTTCTCAGCCCCCACTCCCGATTCGGAAGCGGGCCGGAAACATTGCATGAGTTCCTCAACCATGCGCCGCCGTTCATACCGATCAGGTTCCCCGATACCGACTCACTGATACTGGTCAACCTGGACGAGATCATCTGGGTACATGAAACGGAACCGGCGCCGCCCCAACCGGTGAAACAGCAAGTCCGCTTGAGCCTGAAAAACAGCGCGGAAATCGGAGTTGAACAGACGGAAGTCCTCCCAGACCCCAATTCCCGCCTGCTGGATTACCTGAACGGCGCGCAACGCTTCATCGGTTTTCAGCTGAACGGTACCCGCATTCACATCAACAAGAGCAAAATCACAAGGAGTAAAGAAGATGGATCAACAAATGCGATTCAATCCCCAACCGGGAAATAACGGAAATGACCGGACCGCGGCACCTGCCGACGGAGTCCGTTTGACCAATACGGGTCAAAAGAAAAGAGAGATCCCTTCTCCCCCTCCCAAAATCAATCGGGCACCGGCTCACGAAAGCGCGCAGCGAAGCGCATCTCCGGGACTGGATGATCTGTTCCGCCTGATGCACGCCAGGGGGGCGTCGGACCTGCACCTTTCCACGAACTGCAAACCGGTTCTGCGCATTGACGGAGACATCGTTCACCTGGAGCAATACCCGCCGGTGACGGAGGAAGGTCTGACCCGCGCCCTGGTTCGCATCATGCCGGAAAGCAACCGGGAAGAGTTCAACCGCACCCACGATACCGACTTCGGCCATGCCCTGCCCGGCCTGGCCCGTTTCCGCTGCAACGCCTTTCGCGACATCCGCGGCGTGGGCCTGGTCTCCCGGTTGATCCCCTCCCGGATCATGACCATCGAAGAACTGGGTATCCCGGAATCGCTGGTGAACCTGTGCCGGGTGCCCAAGGGCCTCATCCTGGTAACCGGCCCCACGGGCAGCGGGAAATCAACCACCCTGGCGGCCCTGATCGACCACATCAACCGCACCAGCAGCAAACACATCGTCACGGTTGAAGACCCGGTCGAGTTCGTATACGAAAACAACAAGTCGATTATCAATCAACGCGAGCTCCACACCCATACGTTCTCCTTTAAATCGGCATTGAAAGCCGCCTTGCGTGAAGATCCGGACGTGATCCTGGTGGGAGAGATGAGAGACCTGGAAACCATCTCCATCGCCATGGAGATGGCCACGACCGGCCACCTGGTGCTGGGAACCCTGCACACTTCGACCGCCATCGCCACGGTCAACCGCATCATCGACCAGTTCCCCGCCAATCACCAGGCCCAGATCCGCACCATGCTGGCCGAGTCGCTGATCGGGGTCTGCTCCCAGACCCTGTTGAAACGCAAAACCGGCGGTCGTATCGCCGCTTACGAAGTGCTGATCGGAACCGTGGGCGTATCGAACCTTATCCGGGAAGGCAAGAACTTCCAGATCGCCACTATGATGCAAACAGGGAAAAAGCAGGGCATGAAAATGTTGAACACCGCCCTCAGCGAACTGGTGGCCGCCGGTGAAGTGGAAGCCGGGGAGGCCATGGAAAAAGCCATAGACAAAGAAAACCTGAAGATCATGTTGCAGTTCAATCATGACAGCCCCGACACCGGCTTTCACGATGGCGAAGCGGGCACGGCTCCGAGCCGGGGGATATCAAGATGACACAATCAACAACCCGTTTGGAAGCGGCATGCCTGCCGTGCGACGAATCCCTCTTTTCACAGTTTTTCGCCGGCGCGCCCGAAGCCATCGCCATTATCGACCCCTCGGGCCGGACCATACGTGTAAATCCGGAATTCGTCAACATGTTCGGTTACACGCAAGCGGAAATCCTGGGGCGCAAACTGGACCGTTTCATCTGCCCCGCGAATCGAAAAACAGCAGCCGCGGATCTGACGGAACGGACCGTTCGGGGGGAACGGGTGGTTGCGGAAACCCGGCGCAAACGCAAAGACGGGTCTTTGATCGATGTTTCGCTGGTTTCCACATCGATCGCCGCCGGCGGCAAGACAAAGGCCGTATTCGGTATATACCGCGACATATCCGTGCGCAAGCAGGCGGAACATCAACTGCTGGCATACACCCATGAATTGTCGCAACGCGTCAGGGAAATCGACTGCCTCAACCGCATCGCGCGCATGAAGTGCGGCGGGAAAACCCCATGCCACGTCGTCATGCAAAACATCGTCGACATCATTCCGTCCGCTTTTCAACACCCGCAAAAAACCTGCGTGCGCCTGGAAATCGAAGACCATGTTTTTCAAAGCGAAAGCTTCAAGCAAACCCCGTGGAAAATTTCCACCCCCATCCGCCTCGACAACCATGTGGCCGGGAGGTTGAGCGTGTTCATGCGGGAACGGGTGCCGCCGTTGAGCCGCAAGCCGTTTCTGCCCGCAGAAAAGAACGTGATCAAATCGATCGCCGCCGAAATCGCCCTGATCGTCAAGAGCAAGAAATGGCGGGATGGCAAAGAGCGGGAAACCGCCAAGCTGGCCGCCATGATCGCCGGCATGGAAGAGGGAGTGATATTCGCCGACAACCAGGACCGCATCGTGGAGATCAACCGCTACATGCTGAAACTGGTCAAAAAGAAAAGAAACGAAATCATCGGCAAGTCGATCTGGGACTTTCACGACGAGGCCGTAGCCAGGCGAATCAAACCCGTCATCCAACACTTCAAAGGTAAGCATAACTGCAAGCCCAGGCAAGTCCAGCGCCGCATACTGGGCATGGAAACCATCCTGCGCCTGCAGCCCATCTACCGCAAAAAAAAGTACGAGGGCATCATATTCAACCTGCTGGACGTCACGGATCTGGTTGATGCCAAGAAAAAGGCCCAGGAAACCAGCCGCATGAAGAGCAGCTTCCTGGCCAACATGAGCCATGAAATCCGCACACCCATGAACGGCGTCATCGGCATGACCGAACTGGCCCTCGGCACGGAACTTGATCGCGAACAACGGCAATACCTGGAATCGATCCAGACATCCGCGGATTCGCTGATGCAGATCCTCAACGATATCCTGGACATCTCCAAAATCGAGGCCCGCAAGATCCGGTTTGAAGCCATCCCCTTCGACCTGCCGCAACTGGTGCACAGTACATTGACGCTTCACGCCCCCCTGGCCCAGTCCAAGGGCCTGGAACTGGCGTACCACATGTCCGCGCTCTCTTTCGACACGGCGGTAGGTGACCCGGTGCGCCTGCGCCAGGTAGTATCCAACCTGCTCTCCAACGCCGTAAAATTCACCAGCGAAGGAGAGATCCTGGTATGCGTAAAAGAACTTTCCCGCAAAGGGGACCAGGCGCGCCTGCAGTTCAGTGTCAGAGACACGGGAATCGGCATTCCCGAAGACAAGCGCAAGGCGATCTTTCAATCCTTTATTCAGGCCGACAACTCCATTACCCGCCATTTCGGCGGCACAGGCCTGGGGTTGACCATCTCCAGGCAACTGGTCGAGTTGATGGGCGGCGACATCCAGGTGGAGACGAATCCCGAAGGCGGCAGCCGTTTTACTTTCGCCATCGACCTTCCCGTGCGCCGGAATCCCGATACTGCGAGAAACGCGCCGGCAGCCGATTCGTTACAGGATTTCAGCGTGCTCATCGTTGACGACAACGCCACCAACCGGAATATTCTTGCCAATATGCTACGCAAACAGCGCATGCGGCCCACGGCGGTATGCGGCGGTGAGGCGGCCCTGGCGGCCGTGGAAAAATCGATGCGGGAAAACAATCCCTTTGACATCCTGCTGGTGGACGCGCAGATGCCGGGAATGGACGGATTCAGCCTGGTGCGGGAGATCCGCCAACGTTTCACGGCCATGATATCACCCGTCGTCATGCTGTCTTCTTTTGACGCACACGAGAACCGGCAATCGCACACGGATCTGCGCATCTCAGCTTCCCTGCTGAAACCGGTGCGCCAGTCCGACCTGCTGACCACACTGCGCGAGTTGACCGTAACCATTGACCGTGGCGGGGCCGATACCCATGAGCTTCCCCAGGCACGCACCCGGGAATCCCGGCGCATTCTGGTGGCGGAGGACAACGCGGTGAACCAGCTCGTGGCGCGCAGAATGCTGGAAAAGATGGGTCACCGGGTCCACGTGGCAAACAACGGCGTGGAAGCCCTGGCGGCGCTCGAGAACGAGAATTTCGACCTGGTATTGATGGACATCCAGATGCCGCAAATGGACGGGCGCGAAGCCACGCGCAGTATCCGCAGAAAGGAAGCCGCCACACCACGAAGCCGGCGGCTGCCCATTATCGCCATGACGGCAAACGCCATGTCCTGGAACCGCGAGGAATACCTGCGTGACGGCATGGACGATTACATATCCAAACCAGTGAACAGCGACGGGCTGGCCCGGGTCATCCGCAAATTCAAAGCGGCGCCCGGGATCAAAGGATCGGTTGCATGATCAACTTACTGATTGCCGACGACGACAACGTTTCCCGCATTATGGTGGAGAAATCCGCCCGTAGCCAGGGATTCAATGTATTCATCGCCACCGACGGTGACGCGGCCATGAATATCATCCGCGGGGAAAACATCCACATCGCCATCCTGGACTGGATGATGCCCAGGGTGTCGGGAATCGAGCTGTGCCGCCATATGCGGCGTCAAAACGCGTCCGAATACCAGTACATCATCCTATGCACGGCCCGCAACCAATCCGAAGACATCGTCGAGGGGCTGAACGCGGGCGCGGATGACTACATCACCAAGCCGTACAAAATCAGGGAACTGGAGGCGCGCCTGCGAATCGGCAAACGCATCATCGACCTGCAACACAAACTGATACGCACCCAGGAAAAATTGAAACGCATGGCCATCCATGACAGTTTAACAAGTCTGCTGAACCATGGCGAGATCTCCCGCATCCTGGAGGAACAGTGGCTGCAGACCCGCAGGGAGAAGCGGCCCCTTGGCGTTATCCTGCTGGATATCGACCATTTCAAAACCGTCAACGACCGTTACGGCCACCAGGCCGGAGACGCGGTACTGGTGGAAATTTCCCGCCGACTGAAAGAGTGTATGCGACCATATGACAAGGTCGGCCGCTACGGCGGTGAAGAGTTCCTGGCGCTGTTGCCGAACTGCGATCACGCGAACACCGCAAGAATCGCCGAAAGGATTCGCCGCCGGATCTCCGCCACTCCGGTGACCGCCTTTGAACACGAGCATCACATTACCATCAGCCTGGGCGGCACGGTCGTCGAAGCGGATGAGACCACACCAGCGGAAAAAATTCTGCACCGTAGCGACATGGCATTGTACCGCGCCAAGGCAAACGGCCGTGACCGCGCGGAAATGGAATTTTCCGGGGAGGAATCCCCGCAAAAAGGAGGAACATATGCAACAAGTGCAGGCCACATGGAATCAATACAGTGAAGCACTGGAAAGAATGGATGGAGACAAGGGGTTCCTGGATGAACTCGTTGACATCTACTACACCGATGTTTCGCAGCGGCTGGATGCATTGCACAAGGCCATTGAAATGAAGGATTTCGAGGTGATCCGCCACGAAGCCCACACCCTCAAGGGCGCTTCCGCCAACCTGAGCCTGGAATCCCTGCGCGAAATTTCCGCCCAGCTTGAGGTCGCGGGGCATGAAAGCGACCTCGAGAAGGCGCGCGATGCCCTGGAACGTTTCATCGTTCAATTCGCGGAGTTGTTCCATCCCCATCAAAACCCCGACAACAAGGTCGATCTCAATCCGTCGCCGTCAAGCCGGCAAAAAGCACACACGGTCCTGATCATCGACGACGATCCGGTGACGGTTAAACTGCTGTGCAATCATTTCGAAAAACTGGACTGGACGGTGCAGACCGCCGAGAACGGAACCCGGGGCCTGGAACTGGCCCTGGAAAAGAAACCCGACCTGTTGATCACGGATATGCTGCTGCCCGGGACACACGGCGTGGAAATCTGTCGCCGGGTCAAGCAGGACCCCCTGCTCAAGCATACCCGGATTGTGATGATCACCAGTGTATACAACAAAATGAGCTACCTGAATGGAGACATGGATTGTGAGAAAGACGGTTTCATGGAGAAACCCGTCAACACGGACAAACTTAACCAAACCGTCAGCCGGCTGTTTCCCGCCGCTGCCGCGTCACGGGAGAGCGCCGAAAATTAGGTCCGGCCCCGCATGGCTGCAAGCACGGGGATTCGAGAACCCGTGGAAGGTAGTGATCTCGGGAGTACTCGTAGAAGGTAGGGGTTCTTAGTCGAAAGTTAAAAGTCGAAAGTCGAAAGTAAAAACAAAAATCCAGAACTTTTGTTTTTCCTTTGCGCCGGTTTTCTACCTTCTACGTTCTACAGGGCGGCCACAGGGGGCCGCTCCCCGCCTCCTGTCACCTTTTTTAAATCCCAAACCCGAAATCCCAAGCAAATTCAAACGACCCAAACAAAAAAATCAAGTTGGGGGAGTTGAGGGCGGGAAAGAAGTTCAGATGAGATAGTCACCGCGGTTTTTTGTTCGACTTTCAGCTTTAGACTTTCGACTTTTAACTATATTTCGCTCTGCGCCGGCCCCCATCGACGGCGGATTCTCCTGTCAACCCTGATTGCTACCCGCCCGCTCCGCTTCCACTTTTGTCGCATCCTTACGGCCCGGTTTTCACCGGACTGAAGTCCCGATTTTGCCGTCATATCGGTGCTTTCTACGGTTTTCGTCTGGTTGGCACAGGTACTGCTTTTCCTTTTATGAACATCATGGAGGAAAGCATGAAAATAAAAACCGCAAGAATCATCGTTTTGTTCGTATTTGTGTGGAGTATTTTCTTTCTGGCGCCGGCGCGCCAGCAAGCGGCATCTGAAAACACGCTTCGCTTATACAATGTAGCCGGCCAGGCGACCTTCACCTTACTCAAGGGCGTCATCCAGGGCAAAGTAAAGAGTTTTAAAGATGTGACCAGAACCCTTTTTTACGGCTCCGTGGCCGGATACGGCTTTTACCAGTCCAAAAAAATCATCGGTAACGGCCACATCACCTCCGGCCTGCTGCTGGCCAGCCTTTCGGCTTCCATCTCGGAAAACGCGGCCCTGGGTCGCCACCCCCTCTCCCATATCGGCTATACTCTCGGTCCGGCCCGTATTGAGTTCGCCACTCCGTTTGCCGATGAGCCCGCCGCGATTGTGAATCTTTCCGTCATACCCAGGGAGCTGGCCGGCTTTGTCCGGAGTATCAAGGAAGGGTCGCGGCTGAGCTTCCGCAACGGCATGTTTGTTTTCACGGCCGCCGACGGCATTCAGCCCCGGGCGCTGGGATGGACGCGGGGCATGTTTCCCACCGTGACGCAAAACCATCAAACGGGTTACGTCTACAATCATGAAACCATTCACGTGGTCCAGAATATTCAGGCCATGTCGCTTTCTCCCGAGCCGCTTGTCAATTCTGAAATGGGTTTTGGTCAATCCAAACCAAAACTTTTCGCATTCAGCGGCATGCGCATGAACTTCCTGGGTCTGGGCATGGATCTGTTCGCCGACAAATTGCAAGCTTACGAAACCAACATCTACGAAATGGAAGCTTACCATTTTGCTCAAAAATAATAACGGCAATCGTGCACGGACCGGATTACGGCGGCCGGGGGATATTCCTCCCAACCCCCGGCCCGCCTTATTTCCATCCGGAAACCGTAATCAGGCATCGTAAAATGAAGAAAGAGCCGAACAAACTCCGATTGCATTACGAGAAACCCATGGCGGTTTCCCTCTCCGGGGTCGCCCATGGCGCATGCACACAGGGAACGACTCATGTGTATGACTTCTGCGAGTCTGGAAACAGCGCCGGAAAACATTGCTGGAGCGGCGGAGTGGCGGACAATCATTGCCGGTCGGGCGGCTATCCGGGAAACCAGTGTCAAGCGGGAACAAATGTGGGCTGACCGGAATTGCTCACTCAACCCCGGCATGCACTCCGCAGGTGACAGTGTTTAGTCGAAAGTTTAAAGTCGAAAGTAAAAACAAAAATCCGGAACTTTTGTCTTTCCTTTGCGCCGGTTTTCTACGTTCTACGTTCTACAGGGTTGCCACAGGGGTCGCTACACTGTCTCCTGCCTCCTGATACCTGTTACCTGTCACCTTTTTTTTCAACTTATTCTCTCTCGGTCTCCCTAACTCCCCAACTTTCCAACTTCAGGGCGACCAGCCGGTCGCCCCTACTT
>DSBM01000112.1 GCA_011049425.1 Candidatus Aminicenantes bacterium | reverse complement strand
TGACCCCGGTGGTTGTTTGGGATGTAATCCGGGGCATCATTTTACCTTCGGCCGTCCCGCCTCAGCCCATGGGGCCCCGGAACCTGCCGTTTGCGTTCGCTTATGCTTTATGCCCTGCGGGTATGTATGCCCTCTGGGTACTCTTCCTCACAACTGCTTACTGATTCCCAATAGATGTTTACCCACACGAAACGTAATAGAACCGGTTTTTACAACCTCATGCTGAACTTGACACAAATAGGGCGAGGTGCTACCATCATGCACGTATTTCACCCGGGAAAGCCTCTGGAACCGGTTTTTCTTAAGGAACAAAGATGAAACGCAAAGAACGTGCCCACCTGAAAGAAGACCCTTTTCAACACTTTATCTCCACCGTTTTGCAGTGGATCAGCCACAACCGGCGAAAACTGGTTGCATCCGCTGTCGTGATCGCATCCGTGCTAGTGGTGCTCGCCGCAGTCACCCTGGTTCGCTCCCACTCCTACACCCGGGAGAACAAACGTTTATCCGAAGCCCTGGAAATCCGCAACAACGACAACTTGACGGTGGAAGAGAAAATTGAAAGGCTTTCCCAGCTGAAAGCCGGTCGGGGTTTATCGGCAGCCGCCCAGTTGTTTCTGGCCGGGCTCTACATGGAGCAGGGACGCGTCCAGGATGCCCTGGATATGATGGACGACATCTCTTCCAGCCACCTGGACCTCATCAATGATCAGAAAACCCTGCTGGAAGCCCAGATCCTCAGCGCTTCCGGTCAGGAACGCCAGGCCCTGGACCTGTTCAACCAATTGCTGGCTGACAACGATACCGAGGTAGCCAAGGATTACGTCTTGTTGCTCATGGCCCGGACTCAATACAAGGCCCGACAACTCGACATGGCGCGGCAGACGATTGAACGTCTGCTGGAAGAGTATCCCCTCACTGCTTTCACCGGTCAGGCCAAAGAACTGCAAAGCGAAATCAGCATGCAATGACCCCGACAGGTTTACGGGGCTCCCTGATCAGCCATTTCAGTCGTCGCATTACCCGTAGCGGAGGCATTAATCTCGCCCAGGGCAAACCGGGATTCACGCCGCCTCCCGAGTTGATTCACCATCTCAACCAAGCTGCGCTTGACCCGGCCTTGCATCAGTATGCACCGGGTAACGGCCACGAGGGCCTGCTCGCGCGGCTGGTTGAATGGCTGCAGGCCAGGGGGATCCCGGTTCAGGAACACAACCTGCTGATTGTACAAGGCGCCACGGAGGGATTGTTCCTGGCATTGTTCCATCTTTCCCGCAGTTTGGATGATCATGGCGGCGTATTGGCTTTCGATCCGGCTTATGAAAGTTACCCACAGCTTCCCCGCATTCTGGGAATGCCCTTCCACGCTTTTGCCACGGACCCGGACGGCAATGTGGATTTTAACAAACTGGAATCAAGCGTTGTGAATAACAACGTGCGCGTAATCCTGCTGGCATCCCCGGGCAATCCCCAGGGACGGGTCTGGAGCCGTGAGGAACTGGCCGACCTGTTAACCATCCTCGACCGCGTGGAGGGTTGGCTGGTGTTCGACGCCGTATACGCGGGCATCCATTACGGCCCGCCACCGCCCGACCCACTGGAAATGGGATACCCCAGATTGATCGAGGTGGACTCCTTTTCCAAGCGTTTATCCATCACGGGTTGGCGCGTCGGCTACATGGTTGCCCCTGAACCTGTCATGACGACAATCCGTGCCGTTCACGACTATACCGGGTTATCCACCTCGTCTCTGGCGCAAGCCGCCTTGGCCCGCTACCTCTCAGAGACCGCGTTCGGTTGTGAATATACGCGGGGTTGTCGCGAAATTTGCGAGATCAACCATAAACTCATGAGCGCCGAACTTTCATCCGCCGGCTTTCGCGTGGCCCCGGCCCAGGGCGGCTATTTCGTGTGGGCACGTATCCCGCGGGATATCACCGACGGTTTCACATTGGCTGAATCACTGCTCCGGAACGGTGTGGGCGTGGTCCCGGGCGAAAACTTCTCTCCCCGCCACCGTGACCACATCCGCGTCAACATCGCCATGGATACCGAAACGGTTAAAAAGGCAGCATCCCGCATCCGCGCTCACCTGGCGAATAGAGTTGAATAGTTGGAGAGCTGGAAAGTTGGAGAGATCCTTTTAGGTGCATTAGTCAACTTTTCACTTGAGGCCCTTGGCCATCACTACTGTTCTGAATCGCGTCTCCGATCATCCGTTTTGCGGCGCATTTCCACTTGAACGGCACGGAAATCCGCTTTACCGCTCCCCATCTTGGGCAACTCCCGCATTACTGCAAATCGTCGCGGCAATGCGATGTTGGGCAATTCCCTGGCCATGGCTTTCAAAATCTTTCTTCCATTGACGGGTGCCGTTACTGCGGCAACAATGCGGGCACCTTTAACGGAATCCGCAACCTCCACCACGCAACAGTCCACGTCTTCAGGAAGAAATTGGCTGAGCACGCTCTCAGTGCGCACAAGAGAGACCATTTCCCCCCCGATTTTCACAAAACGTTTGAGGCGGCCGCGATGCCAGAGAAAGCCCTCTTCGTCCAGCATGCCCATGTCACCCGTATCGTACCATCCACCGCGGATCCGCAGGGCCGTCTCTTCAATATCATCAAAGTAGCCTTTCATCACCAGATCACCGCGCACCACGATCTTCCCTTCATTGCCGGGAGACAGGTCCTCACCGGTGTCGATATCCCGGATCCGCACTTCCACATTGGACAGGGGTTTCCCGATACTGCCGGGCTTGATGTGGTTGGGGGTGTTGACCGAAATCACCGGGCTGGTTTCCGTGCAGCCGTATCCCTCCAGGATCTGCAGATTGTGTTTTTCCAAAAATCCCTTGTAAAGTTGCTCCGGAGTTTTGTCCGCGCCGGCGACAGCCAGGCGCACACTGGAAAAATCACCGGGCTGGGATTTTCGCAGATATCCGCTGAAGAAAATCGGGGTTCCCAGCATGACCGTGATCTTTTCTTCACGCACGATGCGACACACCACTTCGTAATCCAGGGGGTTGGCGTAAGTGACCGCCGTGCACCCGGTGACCAGGGGCAGCCAGAAATTCGTGTTGTGACCGAAAACGTGGAAAAGGGGAAGAATGCTGAGGACGCGGTCCTCTTCGGTCAACTCCAGGTGATCCAGCGAGCCCTCGATATTGGACTGGAAATTGCGGTGCGTCAGTTGCACCGCCTTGGGGTCTTTCTCACTGCCGCTGGTAAACAGGATCACCGCGTTGTCGTCCAACTCCCCGGCGTGAATCGACCGCAGAAGCAGCGGCAGCGGCAGCGCCGCCTGCGCCGCGGCGCGGAGTTTATCGGCAACGGATACCCCCGCCAGAATATCTTCGACAAACACCATGCCATTGACAATGCGGCAACCGATCTTTTCCAGCAACGCACGGGACGTGATAATCGTGCGGAAACCACATTTGTTTTGCGCGTACTCGGCGTTTTCCGCGGCTCCGGTGGAATAGTTGATCATGACCGGCACTTTGCCCGCCATCACCACTCCCAGGGTGGCCAGAAACGACCCGGCTGAGTTGGGGATCATCAATCCGATATACCCGTCCCGGTATCTGCGGAGCTTGCGTACCAGAATCAGGGCCGCAATCAACGTTTTGGAATAGGTAAAACTGCGATCCAGGGTGCGATCCATAATGGCCGTCTTTTTAGCCAGGCGTTTGGCCGTGCGCACGAAATCTCTATGCAGCGTATCCATGCTGTACCTCCACAGTTGCGGAAAAGACTCCGCTGAATTGCCATCCACTATACCATGATCCGTTTTTTGCAATCAAGGCGGGAAAGGCATCAGATATCATCCCCACGGTGTCAACGCCACGGTGTCAACGCCACGGTTGACAATCCCAGGCGATTATGCTATTTTGTTTACCCTGTGGGCCGTTAGCTCAGTAGGCAGAGCACCGGCCTTTTAAGCCGGGTGTCGCTGGTTCGAGCCCAGCACGGCTCATTTCGGGTGGCCCGTTCGTCTATCGGTTAGGACACAGGGTTTTCAACCCTGCAAGAGGGGTTCGATTCCCCTACGGGCTGCCACTCCAATTATCATCCCCTTGTTTCTGCCCGCGTGCAGTTGCGCAAATTCTCCCGTTCCCAACCCGATTGTGGTATAACCTCTCAGGGGAAACCATGTGTTCAATGATTCCTGGATGCGCTTCAATCCCGGCATACGGTTGCGAAAAGCGACTCTTGCCGCCGCTTTTGCAAACCGTGCCCATACGAGGCTCTAGGCAGACACATGAAAACTGAACTCGATGCGCATATCGGCCGGGTGGTTGTGTTGGACACCGATTCCAACTGGGTTTACATCGGGCGCCTCAAAGCCATCGCCAATAACTCGATCTGCCTGGCCGATGCGGACGTACATCACCGCCATGATTCCCGGACAACGACGGAGCGTTACATCATGGACACCCGGTCAACCGGGGTTCACGCCAACCGCAGAACCGTGTATGTCAATTTGCGGGCCATTGTCTCGTTCTCTCCCCTGGACGAAGTGATTAAGTACTAGTCCATAGCCACTTGCCTCTCGTCCTACACGGCTCTGAATAAAGAATAAGGAAGAAGGTAGAAAAAACAAATTCGAAGCACGAAACCAGAAATCCCAAACAAATCCAAAATCCCAATGTCTAAAATTCAAAACAAAGACGTTCAAGTCATTCATTGATAAGAGAGTTGAAAAGTTTGGTTCTCTTCAACTTTTCAACTTTTGGTTCTCTTCCATTTTGTGTGGGTTTGGGGGTTATGCATATTTGAAAAAATGATAAGGCTGCATGAGAGTACCCTTTCGGGCACAAATACCCAGAGGGCACAGG
>DSBM01000111.1 GCA_011049425.1 Candidatus Aminicenantes bacterium | reverse complement strand
GGACTCCATTTAAAGAGCCATGTTTGCCTGGTGGGTCGCGATACACTGCTGGTTGCGCCGGTCATGGCGGATGAGCCCGCGTTTTCAGGTTTTTCCCGTTTAGTTGTTCCGGAAAATGAGGGATACGCGGCCAATTGCCTGGTGCTGAACGACGTGGTGCTGATCCCCGCCGGATTTCCCGCTACGGCGGAATTGCTGCAAGACCGGGGATTCCGTATAAAGGAACTCGACGTAGGGGAGTTTCGCCGCGCCGACGGCGGCCTGAGTTGTCTGTCACTGAGGTTCTGAATCTAAAAACCTGTAGAATGTAGAAGGTAGAAAGTAGAAAGTAGAAAAATTCAGAGGCTACCGCCTTTTCTCTACAACCCTCCTTACTCTCCAACTTATTGATTTCCGTGTGTTCGGTGTGTTCCGTGGTTTAAATTCTTTCCCGGTTCATGGGCGACCGGCCGGTCGCCCCTACACCTGTCACCTTCATTCAACTTTTTTTAGACCAGTGGTTTCCATTGCTGCGCCAGGCCGCCGCGCCCGGTTTCGCGGTACTCCGCCTGCAGCGCCCGCCCGGTTTCCATCATGACACGTACCACCTGGTCGAAGCTGATGTGGTGGGTTCCATCTGAGAAGTAGGCGAAAACGGCGCTTTCGCGGGCGGTGTCCGCGGCAAAGGCGTTGCGTTCAATGCAGGGGATCTGCACGTATCCTTCAACGGGGTCACAGGTCAACCCCAGGTAGTGTTCAAAGCCCATCTCCGCGGCATACTCGACCTGGCGGGGGGAACCGCCCAAAAGGTAGGTCATGGCGCCGGCGGCCATGGCACAGGCGGTGCCGATTTCACCCTGGCAGCCCACCTCGGCTCCGGAAATGGAACCGTTGGTTTTGACCAGGTTGCCGATCAGGCCGGCAATGGCCAGGGCACGCAAAATGCGTTCCGTGGGTGTTCGCCGGTTTTCATGGATAAATGTGAGAACCGCGGGAACGACTCCGGAAGCGCCGCAGGTTGGTGCAGTCACCACCCGCCCGCCGCCCGCATTCTCTTCAGCCACGGCCAGGGCATACGCAAATACCGTGCCTTTGCTTTTCAAATCCCCACTGCTGCTCTGCGCGCGCGTGAAATAGGCCGCGGCTTTGCGCGGTAGCTGCAACGGGCCGGGGAGGGACCCTTCATGGCACAGACCCGCCAGTACGGCTTCGATCATATATGTGCGGATATCTTCCAGAAAATCGGGGAAATCGCGGTCTTCGTGCTCCAGGACGTATTCCCAGAGGTGGGCGCCGCGCAGGCGGCACCAATCCAGGATGCCGTCCATGGTGGTGATCGGATAGATATCACTGCTGACAGCCACCGGTCCGTCTTGGTCCTCGAGGTCGCCGCCCCCGATGCTGAAAACGGTCCAGGGGGGAACTTTGAAAGATTTGGGCGCCAAGACTTCAAAGCGCATACCGTTGGGGTGGGTGGGAAGATTTTTATCGGGTTCCCAGATCATTTCCACGGCATGGGGAGCCAATTCCTTTCGGACGGCTTCATCGGTGCCATGGCCTTTGCCTGTTGATGCCAGGCTGCCGAACAGGGTCAAGCGAAACGCTGTGGCATGGGGATTGCGGGCGGAAAATATGCGGGCGGCGCGACCGGGGCCGATGGTGTGGCTGGAGGAAGGTCCGAATCCGACTTTAAAGACCTCACGAATGGAGCGCATGGTTTTGCTGTCAGGACATTTGCAACAGTTTTTCCACCAGCTTGTCGATGCCGTCGGCCACTTCAGAGATGCGTTGGCCCAGCATGTAGGCGGGCGTGGATACGATTCGCAGATCCTCGTCAACTACGACCCCCCGAACCTGGACGGCCACGTGAATGCCACCCATTTTTTCAACCGCCGCGGACGTATCCTTATCCGTGCCGATGGTCAACCTGGGGTGAATATTCCTGCTTTTCGCGACCCGGGCCATGAGTGCCGGCGCGATGCAGATAAAGCCCAAGGCTTTGTGCGCGTCAATGGCCGCGAGGATGAACCGTTCCACCTGTGGGTGGACACTGCATTCAGGGCCATTGACGGCAAAATCGCAAAGGTTTTTGGCGACACCGAATCCACCGGGAAAAACAACCGCATCAAATTCAGTTACATTTGCCTTGGCCAGGTCAAAGATCTCGCCGCGGGCGATGCGTGCGGCTTCAACCAGGACATTGCGTTCTTCTTCCGTGGGCTGACCGGTCCGATGGTTGACCACGTGCATTTGCGGGATATCCGGGGCCAGGAGAGTGACATCCGCGTGGCGGCGGTCTAGGGCCAGGAGGGTAAGCACGGATTCATGAATTTCCGCGCCGTCGAAAACACCGCATCCGGAAAGCACAACCGCAACTTTTTTCATTCTCGCCTCCTTTTAAAAAAACCATGTTGACGATATCATTGAATGTATCATATAGATGGCGGCAATGCCAAATGTCGACAGAAAGGAAGTGAATGAACCGGCAGTGGATGAAGAAAAAACGCGGGAAAGTTGGAAACGTTGATGCGGAGCAGGTGGACCGTCCCGTTACGGGACGGTCCACCGCTATCAAGCAGGGATACGCGGTACGGTCTAGAAAATGTACCGGAAGCCCAACAAGAAGAAGTGATAGTCTTTTAATTCCAGGCTGTCGTGCAGGGGCATCTGGAATTCAAGGAAAATCGACCCGCGGGCGTTGAACTTGCGGATCACTTCGATACCGGTCTGGAGTACGAGGTTTAAGCCCGAAGTCCAATCCGGCTTTTCGTCGAATTCGAAATCCTTGATGGTGCTGGTATAGGCCAGGCCGCCGCCAAGGAAGAACTTGTTGATCTTGGCGTTGAGCACTACGTCACCCATAAAGAAAGATTTGAACGGCTCACTCGTCAGGCTAATGCCGGGTCCGGCGCTGACGACGAGGTCCAGGGCGTCCGGAATCAGCATGTACAGGAAGCCAAAGCGGGCGAAAAGGTAGCCGCTGTAAGTGCCGCGAGCCAGGCCCGGGCCGGCTTCCAGCATGGCGTAGAAACGCTTTTCGACTTCCACCATGGATTCGCAGTTGTCCGCGAAATCGCCCATGTCATCCGTGACTTTGGCCGTGACATTGAAGCGGCCGGATTTTTTGAATACTTTTTCCACGCTGAAGGGCTTTCCGGGAGCCGGAACCGTTTCCAGTACTTCGCCGTCTTTGTTCTTGATCATGAACTCAGCGGCGGTTACTTCACCGTCAGGGTCACTGGAGCCGGACGCATCCAGCACAAACGGACGACCGATGTATCCGCGCTGGGGATCGACTTTCAGGTCACAGACCGGAGGGAAGTTGACGTGAACATCGGCGGAGCAGACCGCGCCTTCTTCACCGTTGGCATTTACGGTAACGCCTTGCACGGTGTAATCGCCGGATTTATCCAGTTGCACGGTCCAGGTCGGCTTGTCGGCGGTCAGTTCACCTTCGGCGGCCACACTGCCGTCCGGGGCCACTACGCGGGCTTTCAATGTGTCCACGCATTTGGATTCGCTCATGTCCACGGTAAAGGGGTCGCCGAGTTTCACCTTGGCCGGAGATACTTTGAGATTGCAGATTGCGCGGGAGGCCTTGGTGCCCACCAATGTGATATTGGCGCACTTGGCGGGGATAATGAAGTCGTAATCCCGGCAATTGGTGAGCATGGTGAAACGGTAGACCTTTTCATCCTTGCGAACTTTCCAGTTCAGGTCTTTGGCCACCTTGATGTTGCCGTCGGAAGAACGGAACATCATCCATTCAATGTGAACCGGAGCTTCTCCGCTCTTGGGGTCAAAAGCGGGGAATGACTCGCTCTTGAGTTCACTGACGGCGATTTGCTGCATGAAGGGTTCGTAAAGGTCATCGAACCCGCCGTAAGTGAAACCGGTCTTGATCTCTTCCGCGTGGTGTTGAATGAATTCACGCAGGGCCTCTTCGCTGTCCACACTGTGTGCGATCATGGGACGGTGTCCCAGGCGATACAGGTTTTTTGTGGCGGCGAATGAAGTCACAGAGAACAGGATCAGAATGCCGATTATCAGTAAAACTGATCTGTGGCGTCGCATATCACTCCTCCTCATTTTAATTTGTGATTACGCATATATTGCGTTCCATCCCGGCATCGTAAAATCCCCGGGCATGGACGATTCAATTTCCCCGCCACCCGGTGATCTCGATACACACCCGTATTGTAGGCATTCAGAATTCGGTTTTCAAGTACAGAAAAGATTTTTTTTGGAATTAAATCAATGAAAGGCTTTTCCTGACGCTCGCCCGGAGCTGTTTTTCTCCCTTTTAACCAAAACTTAACATTGATTTCATACCCTGTTAACCGCCATCGATGACAATACCTGCGGGTGCGGGAGACCCGAACTGCCGGGTCAAATCTGAATCATCCCGACACCCGACAGGAGGAGTTTCATGAAAGCCATTATCGGAATGATAATTTCCCTCGTACTGGTCCTGAATGCCGCCCCGACTTTCGCGCAAGACAAGATTGTCGTCGACGGTTCCACAACCGTGGGCCCGATCGCCAAGGCTTTCGCGGAGTACTACATGGGCATGAACAAGGACGTAAACATCACGGTAAGTGAGTCCGGCTCCGGAAACGGTGCCAAGAGTTTGATCAACAGCGCCTGTCAAGTGGCAGCCATGTCCCGCTTCATGAAAGACAATGAGTTTGCCGCCGCGGTGGAAAAAGGCGTCAATCCCGTATTCCACGTGGTTGCCCTGGACGGAATCGCCATGGTGGTTCACCCGGCCAACCCGGTCACCAAAATTTCCAAGGAACAGGTCAAAGACATTTACCTGGGCAAAATCAAGAGCTGGAAGGCGCTGGGCGGACCGGATAGGCCGATTACCTTTATCACGCGTGATACCAACAGCGGTACTTTCGAAACATTTGAAAATCTGGTGATGAACAAGGAAAAGATCGCCGGTAACGCCGAAGTTCTGGGCAGCAACGGCGCGATCCGCAGCCGAGTTCAGGATACCTCAACGGCAATCGGTTACGTGGGATTGGGCTTTGTAGACAACACGGTCAAGGCTTTGAAGGTGGACGGTGTTATGCCGACCCTGCGCACAATCGCTCTGGGCACGTATCCCATTGCCCGCCCCTTGTACATGGCCACCAAAGGCTATCCCAAAATGGGAAGCACGCTCTACCAGTTCATGACATTGCACCTGACCAAGAAGGGCCAGGAAATCGTCAAGCGCATCGGTTTTGTGCCGGTTACGGAATATTAAAAATTGAATGGAAGCACGTGTACATTGTGCCGGCGTTTTGCGGCCGACTGAACGGCTGGAAAAAATTTGAAACACAGCGCTAAAATGGACCCGCTCCGGCACAATTCAAAGAGCATCGTGATCAGCAAGGGGACCAGCCGCCTGCGGCGGCTGGTCTCCTTTTCAATCGACAGCTCCCTCTTTCTGGTTACCTCCCTCTCCACGCTGGCCGTTCTTTTTATCATGCTGTTTATCGCCAAGGACGCATTTCCCTTTTTCCAGTTGCGCGGAATCAAGGAATTTTTCCTCAGCATCCGCTGGTACCCGTCGGGAAGTCCGCCCGAATTCGGCGTCCTGGCGATTATTTTCGGCAGCGCAATCGTGACTTTCTTTTCCGCGGCCATCGCCGTACCCATGGCGGTTTTCTCCGCAATCAGCCTCAGTGATATTCTGCCGTTCTCCGTGCGCCAGGTCGTCAAACCCATCATTGAAATTATCGCCGCTATTCCATCGGTGGCGTATGGATTTTTTGCCCTGGTAATCTTTGCCCCGCTGTTGCAGCGCAGCGGGGGGCACCTGCTGGGAGTGGGGGTCTGGCTGGCCGGCATCCCCCTGGCGTTAATCGCAATGTTCGTGCTGGGGGGCATCATCCCGGAGCGTCTTTTCGGCAGCCAGTCACTTGGGGGTCGTCTGGGGGTCATGCTGCTGGTGGGGGGCGCTTTCGGGGTCCTGTTGTACCGGGCCTGGCAGATCATCTCCGCCATTCAGATTCAGAGCGGAACCAACGCCCTGAACGTCTCCATTATTCTGGGTATCATGGCACTGCCCACCATCGCCTCTGTGGCCGAAGACTCCCTGCAGGCGGTTGGCCGCGAATTGCGCGAAGGCAGTTACGCCCTGGGCGCTACGCGCGCGGAGACCCTGGTGAAAGTGGTAATCCCCGCGGCACGGTCCGGTATCATCGCCGCTATTATCCTGGGCGTGATGCGTGCCATCGGTGAAACCATGGTGGTGTGGATGGCATCCGGCAATTCCGCCCATATCCCTACGCCCTGGTACAATGTCTTGCAACCCATCCGCACGTTGACGGCCACCATTGCCGGCGATATGGGAGAAGCGGATCATGTGACCGGTTCCGCCCGCTATCACGTCCTGTTCGCCATGGCTTTCTTTTTGTTGATTATTTCCTTTGTGT
This sequence comes from Candidatus Aminicenantes bacterium, assembly GCA_011049425.1. Lineage (NCBI taxonomy): Bacteria > Candidatus Aminicenantota > Candidatus Aminicenantota bacterium. The sequence goes on along the minus strand of DSBM01000111.1, from coordinate 13,563 downwards.
CCAACCTGATCAGCGAGATCCTGGTGGCCCGCAGCAAAAAAAAGTGGGGAATCTAGACCGTGAAACTTCAGACGCGCAAAGTCCTCGATAAATCTTTTACGGGAATGGGCTTCATGTCAATCTTGTTGCTCAGCGCCGCCCTGGCCATGGTCCTGGCCCCGATTTTTTCACGAGGCATCGGCGCCTTTGTGTTTCGCGCCACTTCGGAATTCCGGCGCCTCGACCACTCGCTTTACGGGTGGAGGAGTGCGGAAGTCGTTGAGGCGGAAACCCGGCTCGTGCAGGCGGCCCGTGAACCCGTATACCGCATGCTGGCCGATTTTGAGGCGCAACTGGAGGCGGGTCGGATCGATAATGCAAATGACCTCTATGCCGAACTGGATACGGTTCGTGGTCTGGTCTCGCGTTTGCTGGGCCCCCGGCCGGGTGAAACCGTGCCGGTGCTCATGCGCGACCGTTTCGGCAAAACCCGTTGGGACAAGGCCAAAGAGACTTTGCACCGGATCCTGTACAAAGAGGGCTGGGATTACTCTGATCCCACAAAAATGGGAGTGAAAGTCGAAACCCCCCGCAGCCAAATCTTTGCGGGAACCTCTCTGGAACCGATGTTTGCCTACCTGGAGGTTAACGCGGAACGCATGCTGCGTCCGCGCCTGACTTTTTACTGGAGGTTCCTGTTTGATAAATCCCATGACGCCCATTTCTTTGGGGGAATCTGGCCGGAAATGCTGGGAACACTGTACCTGGTGTTTGGAACCATGCTGTTAGCCATTCCCATGGGGGTGATCGCCGCCGTGTACCTGGCTGAGTTCGCCCACCAAGGAAAAATGGTCAGCCTGTTGCGCACTTTTATCGCCACGCTGGCCGGGGTGCCGAGCATTGTGTTCGGACTGTTCGGTCTGGCGTTTTTTATCAACACCCTGAAGATATCCAACAGCAAGAGCGTGCTGGCCGGATCGCTGACCCTGGCCCTGCTGGTGCTGCCCACCATAATCCGTGCAGCCGAGGAGGCCATCAAGGCGGTTCCCCGCGCGTACAAGGAAGCGTCCTTAAGCCTGGGTGCCAGCCGCATCCATACCGTTGTTCGAGTCATACTTCCCGCCGCCCTGCCGGGTATTCTAACGGGTATCGTGATCAGCATGGGGCGCGCCGCCGGGGAAACAGCACCGATTATATTTACCGCGGCTGTAAGCGTGGGGAAACCTTTGCGCCTGTTGGAGACATTGAATCAGCCGACACCGGCGTTGCCTTGGAACATCTACAACCTGGCCACGGAACACGAGGCCGTTGACGAGATCCGCCACGTGCAGTTCGGCATGGTGTTTACCCTCGTCATGCTGGTGTTGCTGCTCAACCTGGCGGCCATCATCTTGAGGGCCCGGGTTTCCAAGAAGTTGAGAGGTTGAACATGAACCTGGAAAAGCGCCTTATTCTATCCGATAAGCAGTTAAACAAGAAGAACCTGTCCATAGAGAACGAAGACCCACACGTGTGCTCAGAAAAATTTTCCATTTTTTACGGTGCCAACCAGGCCATTAAAAGTGTGGACATCGCCATTCCCAAGCACAGGGTGACGGCCATTATCGGTCCTTCGGGATGCGGAAAGAGCACCTTTCTTCGCGCCGTCAACCGCATGAACGATTTGATCCCCGGCTGCTGCGCGCAGGGTAGATTGTTTTACAACAACGAGGAGATTTACAGCCAATATGCGGATCCGGTGTTGCTGCGCAAACAGATCGGCATGGTGTTTCAAAAACCCAATCCCTTCCCCAAGAGCATTTTTGAAAACATCGCTTATGGACCCCGTTTGCACGGATTGCACCGCAAAGGCCAACTCCCTTCTCTGGTGGAGGACAGTTTGAAACGGGCCGGGCTCTGGGATGAAGTCAAGGACCGCATGAGCGACAACGCCCTGGGCCTGTCCGGCGGCCAGCAGCAGCGCCTGTGTATCGCCCGGGCCCTGGCGGTGCAGCCGGAAATCCTGCTCATGGACGAGCCCACATCCGCCCTGGATCCCCGGGCCACGGCTCATATTGAAGACCTGATCGGGGAATTGCGGGGCCGGTACACGATCATTATCGTTACCCATAACATGCAGCAGGCGGCGCGGGTTTCGGATTACACCGCTTTCTTTTACGAGGGCGTGCTGGTGGAATTCGCGCCCACATCGGAGTTGTTTACCAATCCCCGGGAAAAAAGGACCGAAGAGTATATCACCGGGCGTTTCGGCTGATTGGGTGTGGACAGGAGGATATCATGAGCAAGCATTTAAACCGGGCCATCGAGAATCTGATGCGGCGCCTGATCGCTTTAAGCGCACAGGTGGAAGAGAGTGTACGCATGGCGATCGAGTCGGTAAAACAGAGCGATTCCGTCCTGGCCGGCCGGGTAATCCGTATGGATGATACCATAGATCAGGAAGAAATCGACCTCGAAGAGGAATGCCTGAAGATTCTTGCACTGCACCAGCCGGTTGCCGGTGACCTGCGCACCATCGTGGCCGTCCTGAAGATCAACAACGACCTGGAACGCATCGGCGATCTCAGCGTGGATATTGCCAAGCACGCCATCAAGATCGCCCAGGGAGACCTGGTGTCGCACTCTTTTGATTTTTCCGAAATCTTTTCCCGGGTGAGGGGGATGCTCAAGAGCAGCCTGGATTCCCTGGTGCGCACCGATGCCGCTGTTGCCAACAAGGTCCTGGAAGAGGACGACCGCGTGGATGAGTTGAATCGCCGGATCTGCCGGGAGGTATTGTCCGCAATGAGAGAGGAACCGGAAAAAGCGGAGACCCTGATCCAGTACATGCATGTGTCCAAGCGGTTGGAACGCATCGGAGATCACGCCACCAACATGGCGGAGGACCTGATTTACCTGGTGACGGGTGAAATCATCCGTCACGGGACGGGATTGGAACCGGATACTGAGTAAACCCCGGCGTGTCAGTTGGTTCCGCAACCGTCCGCGGCAGGCAAATTTTTCGAAATTTCAGGCATTCTGATGGGCGGAAGGGAGTTCAAGGCCATATCCCTTTCTGCGGTCTTCCCGCTTCAGCAGGTAGGCGAACACCATGCCGAGTACGCCGAAACCGGCAAACACCAGCATGGGCAGGGTGTAATTGTATACTACGGCCACGGTTCCATCCGGAAGAGTGGTGCGGGCAACGACGCAGAAACGGTCCAGGATCCAGCCGATTAAATAGGGAACTCCCATCAATCCCCAGTTCTGGATAAAAAAGATCAGGGAGAAAGCCGTGCCAAGCTGCTTTTGGGGAATCAGTTTGGGAACGGAAGGCCACATGGCCGAGGGAACGAGGGAAAAGGCGACTCCCAGAATGAGCATCAGAAACAGGGCGAATATCCAGTTGTTGAGTAACGGCAAGGCAAAGAGCAGGTGGACGACGATCAGCATGGCGGAACCAAGGAACATAATGGAAGCGGCTTTGCCTTTGCGGTCCACCATGCGTCCGAACAGGGGCGTCATAAAGATATTGCCGAAAGGGAGCAGCCCCGGAATCAGACCGGCCAGCGTGGCTTTTACGAAGTATTTCTGCACCATCAGGTCGTTGGCGAATTTCAGGAATGGAAAGACGGCGGAGTAGAAAAGCAGGCAGAGCGCGGCGATGTACCAGAAAGCCCGGTTGGTGAGAATACTGCCGATGTCTCTGAGGCGGAATGACTCTTCGTCCTGATTCCGGGTTCCGTCAGGATTCAATTCGGAAGCATCCAGCTTTCTGTCCATGAAGCCGTACACGATAAACGCGATCAGGCCGATGCAGAGCAGGATCAAGCCCAGGAGCAATGGCGCCGAAGGCGTCCCGAAAGCGGCCGCGATGGGAGCGCTGATGACCAGCGCCAAAGCGGTGCCCATTCGCGCGGTGGCCAGTTGGAGTCCCATGGCCAGCGCCAATTCCTTGCCCTTGAACCAGCGGACAATGGTTTTAGAGACGGTGATTCCCGCCACCTCGACGCCTACGCCGAAAATGGCGAAACCCACGGCGGCAAAAATGATCTGAGGTTTCCAGCCCAGCAGGGTGGCCCCTTCGGGAAAGGTGGTGTTGATGGCCCAGTATTTCAAACCGGCACCGACAACCATCACGGCGGCGGCGGTGATGCCGGTGAAACGGACTCCCATCTTGTCGAGAATGATACCGCCGATGATGAGCATCAGCAAAAACACGTTAAACCAGCCATAGGCACTGGTAAAGAATCCGTATTCGCTGCTGGTCCAATGCAGCTGGCTCTCCAGCATGGGTTTCAGGGGTGCCATGACATCAGCCAGGTAATAGCCGCACAGCATGGTCAGCGACACGGTGGCAAGCGCCGTCCATCGGGCCGTGGCGGAATCCCTGAGTGATTGCTTGATTTTTTCAGTCATCCTGGCCTCTCAATCGGGGTTGTCTTTTGCTCTGGTCATGCGCCCGCCCATGGTTCAACGGCGCGGGCGGAAGAGGAGTGTAGCAGATGCCGGAGGGGAATGCAATGAAGGCGCGAACCGGGGACAGTGTAAAGTCGAAAGTCGAAAGTCGAAAATCTAAAGAAGGTGACAGGTGGCAGGAGAACAACACGAGTGAAAAGTGAAAAGTGAAAAGTGAAAAAGTAAAAGCTATTTTTACTTTTTCTACTTCTTGCCTCTTCAACTTTTCAACTCTTCAACTCTAATCAAAAGAATAGTATTGCGGCTCCTGACAAGGCAACCACCGTGCCGGCCACGGCCGACCAGGATATCTGTTCCCGGAAAAGATAGCGCGAGATGGGCAGTAGCAGCACCGGCGAAAGCGACATCAGGGTGGAGGCCACGCCGATATGCGCATTGCGGATGGCCACCAGCGAGAGGATGACCCCCAGTACCGGGCCCACCATGGCGCCGCTGGTGATATCGGCCAGGGCGCGGCGATCGCGCATTTTGCCTATATCCGTTCCCAGGCGTCCCCGTAACAGAAAAACAGGCGTCAATACCGCCACGGCGGCAATGACGCGCACCTGGTTGGCCGCGATGGGTGAAGCCCCGGCCATCATGCCCAGTTTCGAGAGCAGCAGGCCTCCGGCCTGGCCCAAAGCGCCCCCCATCCCCAGGAGAATGCCCAGGCGGAAGCGGCGGCGCGGTGCCACGTCGCTGGAGCGCGTGGAAGCGATCACCATGGCGATGCCGCTGACCGCGATCAAAATGGCGGTAATTTCAATTGCGCGCAGGTGTTCCCCCAGAAAAATCCAGGCCAGAATGGAGCCGAAGATCGGGACCAGCAGCATAAGCAGCATGGACAGGCGGGCGCCGATCAGCACAAAGGCCTCGAAAAGAAAAGCATCTCCGGCCGCGTAGCCCACGATTCCCGACAATGCCAGCCAGGCGGTCGCCTTCCAGCCCAGGTTCGATGCCAGGATGGTTCCGTGGGATATCAAGTGGATGGGGAGAAGAGCGGTCAAGGCGATCCACAAGCGCACGTGGTTGACCGTTACGGACCCCACGCGACGTCCAGCCCGGCTGAACGCGATGGAGTTATATGTCCAGCAAACGGCGGTCAGCAAAGCGGCCAGTTCACCAATCGGGTTGCTTATCATAATAGGGTGACCGAGGGCGGAATGCAGGCGGTCATGGCAACGGCGGTGCTATTTGCGAATGTGGATGTTGACACGGATGCTGTGATGGATCATGTCGATGTGCACGATCTCAATGCGCAGGTTTTCGTTTTGTTCGATCAGGTTCAGTTTGAGGGTGATCTCCTGGAGTTGCGGTACGGTCAGGAAACCGGGATAGTTCAATTCAGCGCGGATTTCAGCGAAATCGCCACGGTCGAAGTTGTCGATGCGGTGCACGGGCAGGCCGTTACGATCAAACGCCGTGTAAATAACATCCGGATCCAGTGTGCTTTTCATGCCCTTGTGACGCCACTATAGCGCAGGCGGAAACGGAAATCAAGCCGGATGTGCCGTTTGACAGTTTCCCGGGCTCTGGAGTACAATTTTTCAACATGAGGGTGTTGCTCAAATTGCCCTCAATGACCGAGGAGGAAGCATGAAAATCCGAGGAATGACGACTCTATTGTTTTGCCTGGCGCTGGCGCTGCCCGCCGTCGCCGCGGATAGCCATCCGTTTACGGTGCATGATTTACTGGCCATGGACCGGATTTCCGGCAATCAGGTTTCTCCGGACGGCGGCTGGGTGGTTTTTGTTTTGCGCCGCACCGACCTGGACGCCAACCGCGGCCGTACCGACTTGTGGTTGATGCAGAGCGACGGACGGAACTTGAAACGCCTGACCACCCATCCCGCGGCGGACTATTCTCCCCTGTGGGCGCCGGACAGCCGCTCAATCTGGTTTCTATCCACGCGTTCCGGTTCCAGCCAGGTGTGGCGGATCAGCCGGGATGGCGGTGAAGCCGTCCAGGTGACATGCCAACCCCTGGATGTGGGCAATCTGATACTTTCCCGTGATGGTGAAAAGATCGCTTTTACCATGAACGTGTTCCCGGGCGCCAGCGTGGAAGAAACGGTGGCGCGCCTGGACGCGAAAAAAGCCAGCAAGATCAGCGGCCGGCTTTTCACGCGTCTTTTTATCCGTCATTGGGATACGTGGATGGACGGACGGCGTTCCCACTTGTTCGTCATGCCGGCAAAGGGCGGTCCCGTTGTGGATGTGATGCGGGAAATGGATGCAGATACCCCCACCCAGCCCTTTGGCGGAGCGGAAGAGATCGCATTTTCGCCGTGCGGCAAGCAAGTTCTGTTCACTGCTTCCGCCGCCGGGCGAAAGGAAGCTTGGTCCACCAATTTTGATATCTTTGTCGCGCCGGTGGATGCATCCCAGCCGCCCCGCAATTTAACGGCAGCCAACAAAGCCTGGGACACCACGCCGGTGTTTTCTCCCGACGGCAAAACCCTGGCCTGGCTGGCCATGGAGCGGCCGGGATTTGAAGCGGACCGTTTCCGCGTCATGTTGCGGGCATGGCCCCAGGGGGAACCACGAACCCTGACCGCGGAGTGGGATCGCTCACCGGGCGGTATTGCCTGGGATCCCGACGGTCGGAAATTGTGGGCCACGGCGGCCAATTTCGGCCAGAATTCGCTGTTCACCATTGACGCACGTTCCGGGAAAGTCAACACCGTGGTCAAGCAAGGCAGCGTTCGATCCTTTGGTTTTGCCGACCGCCGGGTGATTTTCGGCATGGACCGCCTGGATTCGCCGGTCGAATTGTACGCGGTGTATCGCAACGGCGGCACGCCGATGCCCCTGACCCGCGTCAATGCGGCGCAGGTGGCGGCCGCGCGCATGGGTGAGTACGAACAATTCAGTTTTCCCGGCTGGAACAGCGAAACGGTATACGGGTACGTGGTCAAACCCGTAGATTTTAATCCCGGCAAAAAGTACCCGGTGGCCTTTTTAATCCACGGCGGTCCCCAGGGATCTTTCGGCAACGATTTTCACTACCGCTGGAATCCCCAGGTATATGCCGGGGCCGGATATGGAGCCGTAATGGTGGATTTTCACGGCTCCGTGGGCTACGGCCAGGATTTCACCGATTCAATCAGTGGTGATTGGGGAGGCAAGCCGCTGGAAGACTTGCGCAAAGGCCTGGCGTATGCCCTGCAGGCTTATCCATGGCTGGACGGTGAACGGGTGGGTGCCTTGGGTGCTTCTTACGGCGGCTACATGATCAACTGGATCGCCGGCAACTGGTCCGATCGCTTTCGGTGCTTGGTTAACCATGACGGCAACCTGGACGAACGCCTGGCGTATTATGACACGGAAGAACTGTGGTTCCCCGAATGGGAGCACGGCGGCGTACCCTGGGAGAATCCCGACGGTTATGAGAAGCACAACCCCGTCAACTTCGTAAAGAACTGGAAAACCCCCATGCTGGTCATCCATGGGGCTCTGGATTTCCGGGTAGTGGAAACCCAGGGATTTTCGACATTCACAGCCCTGCAACGCAAAGGCATCCCCAGCCAGTTGCTTTACTTTCCGGATGAAAACCACTGGGTGCTCCAGCCCCACAACAGCATACTCTGGCACGAAACGGTGTTGGGCTGGATGGACCGCTGGCTGAAAAACTGATTCAAAGCGGATGACGGGCCGTTTGATCTGTCTCTGGTGCGGGGTGAGGGGTTTTCCCTCACCGCGCCTCGCTGGTGCTGCGACTGCGGCGGCCCGTTGGACATTGAATTCACCCCCTCCATTCCCGGGAGCGGTTTCCCCCGCGCACCTCAATCACTGTGGCGTTATCGCGCCGCCCTGCCCCTGGACCCAGCCGTCACCCCGGTTACCCTGGGGGAAGGCATGACGCCCATGGAAGAGTGGAAGTCTCCGGCCGGGAGGCGTGTCTGGGTCAAGATGGACCATGTTCAGCCCACCGGTTCGTTTAAAGACCGTGGCGCGGCGGTGATGATCAGTCGGTTGCGCGCCCTGGAAATCCCGGCTGTGGTGGAAGATTCCTCGGGAAATGCCGGCGCCGCGGTGGCGGCCTATTGCGCCCGGGGCGGGTTGGCGTGTACTGTATATGTTCCCGCCTCCGCTCCAGCGGCAAAGATCGCTCAGATCAGGGCATACGGGGCCCGAGTGAAGGACATCGACGGGCCCAGGGAGGCCGCTGCAGCGGCCGTGAAAAAAGCGGCGCGAACCACCTACTACGCCGGGCATTGTGTGGATCCCTTTTTCATTCAGGGAACCAAGACCGTGGCCTACGAAGTGGCTGAGCAGCTGGGTTGGCGCTCGCCGCGAATCGTGGTTGCCCCCTTGGGCAATGGGACCCTGGTGTTGGGGCTCATCCGCGGATTTAGTGAACTTGTTTCTGTCGGGTTGATAACGGAAATGCCGCGGATCGTGGCTTTCCAGTCACGGGCATGCAATCCCCTGGTTCGGGCTTTTGTTTCACATGATACGGATTTGTTTGTGCCGGGAACCACCCTTGCCGACGGTATTGCTGTTGCCCGCCCCGTATTGGGCGATCGTATCCTGACGGAAATCAGGCGGGCCAAGGGAGAGATCCGGGATGTTTCAGAGGCGGCGATCCAAGCGGCCTGGAAGCAATGGGCAGTTAAGGGATTGAGCGTGGAGCCGACCGCGGCAGTGGCGCTGGCGGGAATCGATCAACTGAAAGTGGATAATGATGCCGTAGTGGTGGCTACGGGACACGGCTTGAAACGGCCGCACTGATTGCTTTATTCATCCAGCACTGTGGAGGTTCGTTCCCGCTGGCGGGAGCGGATCCTGATGTTATCGGATTCCAAATCCATTTCCAGGGTTTCCCCTTCGGCTTTGCCGCCCCCTTTCTTTTCCAGGGTGGCGTTTCCAGAGAAACGCATGTTGCGCTTGGGAAAATCCCAATGGACCCGGTCCGCGCCGCCCATGATGTCGTTTTTTTCAAACCGAACCGACCCATCAGCGGCAATGGTCTGAAGTCCATCTTTTTCCGAGAAAGAAAGGATCAGAGATTCCGCGTTCAGCCGGGTCGCGCCCGACTGCATGCCGCCCTTGCCTTTGATCAACAGGGTTTGCTTGTCTGGATCAATGGTTATTTTTTCGCCCCAGGCCTCCAGGTCGTCTTTTTGTGATTGGAAAACCAGGCGGACGTTTTTCTCTGCCGACAAATACTTTTTGGCATTCAAAGTCAGGGATTCGGCGGTTAATCGCGTCTTTTCCTGCAAGAGTTGCACGGCGCCGGTAAAACGGGTCACTGCGTTTTCATCCAGGATCAACAGGTCCTGTGAACGGATGAAAAACGGCTGCTCGGAAAAAGGGGGTTGCGCACGTTGCGGATGAAGGGTGGCGCGTACGCTTTTTTCCCCCCGCAGCCACTTTTTCTCTGTGTGGATAGAGAAGACGGGAGCGAAAAACACGTTGTTTTCGCGAATGACGCGGCTGTCTTCCCCTTTCATGCGAATCAGGTCGTGGGACGCGTCGAATTCAATGGTATCACTGCGGCAGGAAAATTCGTGGCTGCGCAGATCCCCGTTTCCTTTACCCAACCATTGGGTGAGTTCTCCGCTCTTAAAGATAAATTCCATCCGGCTTGCGGAGGCGGAAAATTCCGTGCCGCCGGTGTGGGTGACATCTGCCGGAATGGGAATCCGCACATGCTCGAGAAAAACTCCCCCGGGGGTGAAGCGGGCTTCAATGAGTTCAGAGCGGATGCGAATGTGGCGGTCCCGGCGCCGCAGGTGAATCGTAACTTTGCGCACCAGGCTCAAGCTGCGCATGTCTCCGTTTTCATCATGCTCGCCCGTAAGGATTTCACAACGAATGTTGCGCATGCTTTCAGCATCACCATCGCTTTGGGCGGCATTATCGGTTTCGCTGTGGAAAAGCGCTTTGCCCTGGCACCGGGTTTGCTGAACGAGTTCAATGTCACCGTCAAATGAAAGCGAAATCCAGTCTCCGCTTAAAAGTGAATCCGGGCCTTGAATCCGGGCGTTTTTCTCCAAAATCAGTTTGCGGTCCTTTTTGGAAAACCACAGGGTGTCGGCTTGAAAACGATACGCTTTTCCCTGCCGGTTGTGAAACCCCCGCGCGCTGAAGAGCTTGATCATGTCGTGATTCAAATAGTAAGTCATGCCTTTGGCCGCGGTTCCCTCGAGGTTTCGAAGGGCAAAAGTTACGGGAAAAGTGGATTTCAGGAGGGCGCGGTCTTTGAGAAAGAACTCTTCCGCTTGCAGAGTGAAACGTTGTGAAGAGATTTTGGCGTTTTTTCGCACCAGAAGATTGTGGTAGTTGTTTTCCACGTAACCCTCGTCACCCTTCACGTGGATATCGTCGGTGATCTCTTTTCTTTTCAACACCCGGATGTCTAGTTGCGTCATGTAAACACGGTCTTTCTCGCCGTGGCGGGAACTCGCGCTTTTCAACTCGATAATGGGCTGGTTGTCGCTGTTGAAAATGGTTTGCTCCATGCCCATACCGTCGGCCGAAAAATCAGTGGGGAAGTGTTCGGGACCGCGATTGCGCATACTGCGAACCACCAGTACGACGGTGGCCAGCAGCGCCAGGAACAAAACGGCCTGAATCAATCTTCTTGTCCGGTTCATGGTTGATCTTTGTCTATACCGCCCTCCTGGGTGGAGTCTCGGTAGGCGCGCTTTTCATAAAAAGGTCGGAGGGTTTCCAGCAACAGGCGATTGAATTCTCGGGCGCCGGAACGGGACACGTGACAATTGGTTCGTCCCCAGCCGCCGTTGATAAAGAACTCCTCGTTGTTTATGGGAAACACATCGGGGGTATCGAGCACCAGGATGTGGACGTTTTTGAAATTGCGTTGCAGGCGGCGCAGGTCTCGCAGCATTTGCCCGCGTTGGAAATTGGTGCGGAAAGTGCCCAGGTGGTTGGGGATGAGCACCAGAAACGTAGTTACACCGTCGCGATCCAATTCGCTCAGCAACAAGCGCAGGTAATCCCCCTCTTTTCCCGGGAAGCGCGGGTATTTCTGGCGCCAGAAATGCCTGGGTTTGCGGGTAACGACAACACCGGGTTTGTGAAGAGAACCGACGTACTTCTGCAAAGTCACAAAATCCATTACTTCGTGATGATTTCCGGGGGAGAGACGTTTGTTCCATTGTTGAATGACGGCTTCAAAGAACTCTTCGATTTGTTGCTTGTTTGTCAACAACAGGGACAGAGAGGAAAAGGGAATGAATGTCTCGTGCAGCTTGTCCAGGCGGGCCAGCCAGCGTTTGTTGGAACGGCTGTTATAAATAAAGTAGTCCATGCCGTAGATGACAAACTCGGGAACACCTGCGTGTGTTTTGAAAAACTGGTAGAAATGGTAATTGTACCTGGGGTTTTTACCGAACTGGGCTTCCTTGTACGCGTTCTCACTCAGGATGGTGCGGAAATAGAGGGGGTGTATGGCCTCATACGTTCGCGAGGTGCCCAGAATCAGTGTACTGAAATTTTTGCCTTCAGCGAAATCCACAAACCGTGATTTGAAGTTTTCCGCTCCATAAAAAGCGGATTCCAGGCGGGTAATCAGGAAGTAGGCGGATCGATCAAAAACAAACAGCGCCGACAGGAAAGCTACAAAGACGGCAAGGCGCTTTAAAAATTTAGAATTGGAAGTAGATAAATTCATTGCTTTTGTCAACGGCCAGGATCAGGATCAGGCAGATCCAGGCGGCGATGAGAACGGCGCGTAACAATGCGGGCATGGTGACGATCCAATTGAAGCGCTTGCGGTGGTGGATCAGGATCTCCATCAGCATGAACAGGGCCAGCAGCAACAGGTTGAACACGACGTGGCCGGCGCCGCTTTCTCCCGGCTTCAGCGAAATGGCTGCCAAATAGTGAAAAGCCGCGCCAAAGGATTCCGCGCGAAAGAAAAGCCAGGCGAAAGTGACCAGGTGAAAGGTGATAATAATCTGCAAGCCGTTGCGCAGCGATTGCAGTTGATTCAGGCCGGCGGCTTTGCGCAGGCGGCGCCTTGGTTTTCGCGTTGCGTATCCCACCACCAGATAAATGCCGTGCAGCGTGCCCCAGGCTACGAAGGTCCAGGCGGCACCGTGCCACAGTCCTCCCAGAAACATGGTGATAAAGATGCCGACACAATACCCCCAGGCCTCGGTTCTGATGCCCAGAAACCGGTCTTTGCGGATTCGGCGCATGGTGGCATAGGCGATGGGAAGGAACAGGTAATCACGCAGCCAGGTCGACAGTGAAATGTGCCAGCGGCTCCAGAAATCAGACAGGCTGCGGCTGAAATAGGGGACGTTGAAATTCAGCATGGAGCGATACCCCAACATGCGTGAAATGCCCACCGCCATGTCGGAGTAACCGGAAAAATCGCAGTAGATCTGGAAAGCGTAAAAATAGAGGCCGAAAACCAGGTTGAGCCCCTGGCCGTCCGTTTGCTTGAACACTTCATTGACGAAAAGGGCCAACCGGTCGGCAATCACCACTTTCTTGAACAAACCCCAGAGTACCTGCTGGAATCCCGTGCTGATTCGTTCCAGATCAAAAGAAGAGCGCGTTTTTAATTCCCGGATAAACGCTTGCGCGCGATCGATCGGACCGGCCAGCAACTGGGGAAAAAACGCCACGTACAACGTGAAATACCCGATGTGACGTTCGGGCTTCATGCGCCGGTGGTAGACTTCCAGCAGGTAGCTGATCAGTTTGAACGAGTAAAAAGAGATGCCCACTACGTAGGCGATTTTCAGGGGGGTAAATGAAATCGGGTCGCTCACCAGCGAAATCAGGGCGAAAATGCTTTTGCCCACGAAATTGGTGTATTTGAACACCAGCAGGACAGAAAGGCCGCAAGCAAGGCCCAATGCCAGCAGCAAGTGCCTGCGGCGGGGGGAGAGCGGGCATTCAAGACTGCGGGCGATCAGGTAGATTGCCAGGGTGGGCAAAAGCAGCAGGGCCAGGTTCCAGGGATTGCGGAAGGCGTAGAAACAGAGGCTGGCGCCCAACAGGAATATCCAGCGAAGACGGTGGGGCAGCAGGAAGTGAACCGTGAAGACCACGGCAAAAAACAAGAGGAAAGCTTGAGAAGTAAAAATCATGGCTCACGGGTGCGAAACAGAAAATGCATTGTAGCCGCGAAGGGGCGAAAAGTCAACGGCCCGGGAAACCGGT
>DSBM01000110.1 GCA_011049425.1 Candidatus Aminicenantes bacterium | reverse complement strand
GCTAAAATCGTCAGCCATCGCTGTTATGGATTCCGCACCGCTTCCACCTATATAACCGCCCTATATCACTGCCTTGGTAAACTCCCTGAACCTAAACTCGTGCACAAATTCTTATGAAGAGCCAAATATGTTTTCCAGAATAGCTGACACTTTCTTGCCTGTTTGGGCAACAGCCCGTCAATACTTGACCCCAGTCTTCATTGCGTTTTTGTTTTGCATATAATAAAACTTTTCGGGGAGGAATAATAAAGAAAACAATCGCCGTCGCTTTTCTGGTTTGCCTGGTTCTGCCGGCCGGCGCAAAGACTTTGCGGGATGTCTACCAGTCGGGAAGCGTCACCATACAGTCGGATCTGGTGATCAACTCTGATTCCCTGCCCGAAGACATGGTAATGAGCGAGCCTTCGGACTTCGCCTTTTTGCCCGACGGCTCGATCCTTGTCAGCGATATTGATCAGAATATAATCTTCATGTTTTCCCAAGACGGGGAATATGAAAAAACCATCGGCCGCAAGGGTCAGGGTCCGGGAGAATTGGCGCTCCCAACCATACTGGGTGTGCAGAAGGATTATTTCATGACTTGGGAAATCGGCAACCGCCGTTTCTCCCTGTTCGCCCACGACGGTTCCTTCCTGCGTCACCACAAGTTCAGCGAAACCACCTATCTCATGCCTGACAAGATCGTGGCGTTGCAGGACGGGGGATTCCTGATGGAGTACACGCGCTGGGACCGGGGCGACGGAAACGTTCAACAGGTGGCGGTATTGCAGATCCTGTCAAGGGACCTGGAAAAAGGCAAAGTCCTGCTGGAGCATCCCCTCAATATCAACAAGTTCATTACCCCCCGGGACAATCTGCGCATGAATGTTCCCCAGCCCTTCGCCCCCAGGGTGTCCTGGGACCTGGCCGCCCCGGACCGGGTGGTTTTGGGCACCCAGGAAAAGTATTGCCTGCGGATACTGGACCTGGAGGGAGGGGAACGATCCAGCTTCAGTCACGACGCTCCGCCGGTGCCGGTGACCGCCAAGGAAAAAGAGGAATTCTTCGAGAAAATCAACTACCAGGGCATCGACAAAAAAGAGGTCATGCCCATCTTGCGCCGCCATGCCGTGTTCCAGGACCACAAGCCCTTTTACACCGGAATATTGGTGGACCCGGAGGGCAACATCCTGGTGTTTCCCTCCAAGGAAGAGGCACGGGAAACGGATATTCGCTTCGATGCCTTCACTCCGGAAGGGAAGTTCATCAAGCGGGTGGAAATCCGGGGCGCGGAAACCGGATTCCATAGACTTCGCTTCCACGACGGCAAGTTGTGGAGCATCAGCCGTGACGAAGAGGAAGAACCCGTCCTGGTGCGCCACACCTGGGGAGAATAGGGGAGAATACCCCCCACTCGTTCAACCCACGGAGTCAAAAACAAGTTGACAAACGTAGGGGCGAAAAATTTTTCGCCCGTACTTGAGAGAGTTGAGGGTGGAACAGAAGTTTTACTTTTGCCTTCCTGCCACCTGTTACCTGACACCGTGATTCAACTTTCGACTCAGTTTCCCCTCGCCAATAATGGCAAAAATATAACTTGACTTTAAGAATATCCATGCTAATATGAAGCCATGTTTAAAAGATGGCTGCAGATCAACTTAGAAGTGACGTCAAGCGCGCTGATCCTCGGTCCGCGCCGTTCCGGCAAAACCACATTGTTGTGCAGACGGTACCCGGACCTCACTTACTGCACCCTGGATGATCTGGACGCCCTCTCCTGGGCCGAGAAGGACCCCAAGGGATTGGTGAATTCCCTGGGAAAGGCTTTCATCATTGATGAGGCCCAGCGCTGTCCGAAGCTGACAGTTGCCGTCAAGTATGCCATCGACAACCTGGGAGCCAGGGCCCTGCTCACCGGCTCCAGCTCCATCGGCCTGCTCGATTCCACGGCCGACTCCCTGGCGGGACGCATTGAAATCCTGTACCTGCCGACCGCCTGTTGGGGAGAGGACACCGGCCCGCCGCAGCATGGTCTTCTGCAATCCAGGCCCTCAATTCCGGTTTTAAAGCAAGGCGCCCGCTTATTGGAAGAGGCGTTGGAATACGGGGGGTTTCCGGAAGTTCTTTGCCAGCCGCAAACGGAACTGAAACGAAAAATCCTGGCCAATTATCGCAACACCTACTTTACCCGGGACCTGATGCAGCTGGCCAATATCGAGAACCTCGACGCCTTGATGGGGATCTTTCATCACCTGGCCCGCTCGATTGGTTCCACCCTCGATGTCTCCAATTTCGCCAGGGAGGCCGGAGTCAGTTTCCAGACCGCCAGGAAATATCTCAACACCCTGCACCAGGCACAGCTCAGTTTCAAACTTCAAGGTTACCATGGCGGACCGGCCAAGCGTTTCCTGAAATCGGCCAAGACCTATTTCGCGGACATGGGCATATTGCGCAGCCTGCCGGTGAAGCTTTCAGAAGGCCAATTGCTCGAAAATTTCGTTCTGGCCGAACTGGAAAAAAGACGAAAACTCGGATTGATTCCCTGTGAACGCTTCTTTTATTACAAGAGTACCGGAGGTAGCGAGGTGGACCTGGTCTTTGAAATCAAGGATACCGTTTACGCGGTCGAAATCAAATCCACCGTCAACCCCGGTCCCGGCGATGTCCGCAACCTCAAGAGTTTCGCCAGGCAGCTGGGCAAACCCTGCCGCTTGCTTTTCTTTTATCGCGGCGACGAATACCGCCGGCTGGATGAAGTGCAACTGATCCCGGTTGCCGCCCTTTACCGCTGCGGCGGACTATAACCCCGACAGCGTATCTTTTCTTCCTGCTTCCTCGCTTTCACTTTCGACTAAGCGCTCCCACCACTCGCCCATCGCCCCTCGCCTCTCGCCGGCTGTCCTGTCACCTTTTTTCCGTGTATTTCGTGGTTATATTTCTTTTCCGTTTCGAGGAACTGGTCGCAATTTGCGACCACCTGCTGTGGCTTTTCCTACAGTTCTCCCGGGGATTGCCTGCAGGTTTTTTTGACGGTTTTCATACATTATTGTCTGCCGACTTTCGCATTTCCTCTCCAACGCCAAGATAATGGCCGTTTTGCTTATTGGAGTAAACAAAAAATACAAAATATTGCTTAATCCGGTGTGCAAAATTACGAATATATAGTAAAATAGTACCATGGATCACCTTGTAGAGAAGTTCAGGCGCAAAGTGGACCGCACCCGCCTCGATTTCGTGCGCGGCGCCATGGACGTGATTCCCTGGCAAAGCCGCATGGTCGCCATCCGGGGCGCCCGGGGGGTCGGCAAGACCACCCTGCTCCTGCAGTACATCAAGCGGCAACTGCCGGAACAACTGGATCGCACCCTGTACGTCAGCCTGGATGACCTTTGGTTCGCGGGTCATTCCCTGACCGGCTTGGCGGACGAATTCGTCAAGAAAGGCGGCTTGTACCTCTTTTTGGATGAGGTGCATAAACTTCCGCGGTGGTCCCGGGCCATTAAAAACATCTACGACGATCACCCGGACTTGAAAATCGTCTTTACCGGGTCTTCCCTGTTGGAAACCCTGGACGCCCGGGCCGACCTGAGTCGCCGGGCCGTTGTCTATAACATGGCGGGACTTTCCTTTCGTGAATACCTGAATATGCAGGCAGGTACGGATTTCTCCGCCTTGACTCTGGCGGAGATTCTCAAAAAGAATGAAACCATGAGTGCATCCATTGTCCGCCGCATCAAGCCTCTGCGGTATTTCCCGGGCTATCTTCGGGGCGGCTACTACCCGTATTTTCTGGAAGATCCGGACACCTACCTGATCCGCCTGGAAGAGACCGTGAACATGATCCTGGAACTCGAGTTACCGCTGCTGCGGGCGGTTGATATGGCTTATGTGCCCAAGTTGAAAAGACTGATGGGAGTGATTACTGAATCCGCCCCTTTTTTGCCAAATATCAGCAAGCTCAGCGAGCGCATCGGCATTAACCGCAATACCCTGATCAACTACCTGCGCCATCTTCAGGATGCCGGTCTGATCAACGCCCTGTACAAAAAGGCTCCGAGAATCAGCGCCCTGCAAAAACCAAACAAATTGTATCTGGAAAACACCAATCTGATGGCGCTTCTCAAGAGCGGAACCGCCAATGTCGGCACCATGCGGGAAACATTTCTGGCCAATCAACTGCTGAATACCCATGAAGTTCACTATCCACATCAGGGTGATTTCCTCGTTGATGGAACCATTACCTTCGAAGTCGGCGGAAAAAGCAAGAGCAGCGGTCAGATCAAAAGGATTGATCAAGCCTATATCGCGGCGGACGACATTGAATACGGCCACGGCAAAACGATCCCCCTCTGGTTGCTGGGTTTCCTCTACTAGCCTCTCGCCCCTCGCCATAGCAAAGTTGAAGAGTTGCAGAGTTGAAAAGTTGAAGAGGTAAGAAGTTAAAAAAGTAGTGGAGGTTCGCGAACCGCCCGTAGACTGTCTCCTGCCTCCTGTCACCTCGTCTTCACTTTCGACTAAGCAGCTCCCACCACTCGCCCATCGCCCCTCGCCTCTCGCCGGTTGTCCTGCCACCTGATACCTGTCACCTTTTTTCCGTGTATTTCGTGGTTTGAATAGCCGGACCCCAGCCGCCCGTTACTCCAAATTTTTCGAACAATGGGAATCAATCCGGTACTTGGCCAGGATATCCGGCATCGCTTTTTGCGCCGCTGCCGGATCCACAACGATCTGCCGGCTGTCTTCAAAGTCAAAGGACAGGAATGGTTCGGCGTTGGTTTCCAGGAGTGTTTTCAGGTGCTTCATGTCCCTGACGATACTGCCGTTGACCCGCATCAGGATGAGGTTATCCATGTTCTGGTAGCCGATGTTGATGTCGTGAGCCAGCACATTGGTCAAGACCACGGGCACGAGCCTTTCCGGTGATGGCTTTTTGTGGAAAAAGTAGTACTGCAGATTAGTCGGAACATCGTTCCATCTTTTCCATGATGAGAAAATATAGTTCCCACTGAGGGGCATAAAGGTCAATCCGGCATAGATGTAGTATGTAGGTGATTTTTCAAATTCCTGATAGGGCACGAAAATGACACCGCCCTTTAAGGGGAACTCCAGCTGGATGGTTTCACCCTCGCGCAACACCCCCAGCCGGATGGTTTCACCGATATGATGCATATCGAAAATGTGGGACCACTGGACCCGGTCTTCCTTGAAGGGGATGGTGCCGTCA
Source organism: Candidatus Aminicenantes bacterium (assembly GCA_011049425.1). Taxonomy (NCBI): domain Bacteria; phylum Candidatus Aminicenantota; species Candidatus Aminicenantota bacterium. Next base: position 1,546 of record DSBM01000110.1, on the reverse strand, counting down.
TTGGCGATGGGGATTCCGTCCACGCTCATGATCACGTCCCCCCTGTGCAGATGGTCCCAGGCACTGCTGTTGTACCCTACATGGGCAACGTAGACCCCGGTCTGGCTGTCTTTCATCCCCAATTTTTTGCGCATAGTGGGGTTCTCCAGGTGCTGGTCTGCCGCCCCCAAGTCGGGGAAGCCGTCGTATTTATTATCCTGGATATCTTTCAGGAAATGGTTGATGATCGGGACCGGGATGGCCTCGTCAGAGGAGCCTCCCTGGAAGGCGATGCCCACCAGCCGGTCTTTGCAGAATACGGGCCCGCCGCTGTTGCCGGCGGCCACCCGGGCGTCGATCTGCAAGGTAAGAAAAGACCAGCGGGAGTGAAAGTACATGTTGACCTCAATCCGCGAGACCACGCCTTCGGTAACGGCCAGTTGGCTGCCGCCGACGGGAAAACCGTACACGTTGACTGTTTCTCTCAGGTCCGGCACGCCGCCCAACTCAACCGACTGGGTGTCACTGAAAAAGGCGGGGTCCGCCACCTTGAGCAGGGCCAGGTCGCAATCGTGGGCGATGTACTCGACTTCAGCCGTAAAACGGTCGACTTCGCCGGCTTTCCGGACCTGGATAAAGGTCTGGTCACTGACCACATGGGCGTTGGTGAGAATGCGATCACCCCGGATCACGCAGCCGGAACCCGACCGCTGCTCGGGGGCGCGCATCTGCCGGAGAGTACTGTAATCGGCCAGCTGATAGGTTGTAAAAATCTGCACCACTGATTTCTTGGGGTTGAACTCTTTTCCAGATAAAGATTGTGCGCTGGCGGTAACAAAGAGAAAGACTGCGGCAATAATTGAAATGATTCGCTTGTTCATTCCCATCTCCTTTTGGGGTGAATCGCTTTGCAATCCAATCGGTATTGGACAAGACCAAAAACGCACCGATCCAACCGCCTGGCCGTGTGGGAACCGCCCACACAGTCGAGCAGCTTGCTTATAAAGAGTGTAGTACACCGGAAACGCGTATGCAATTCAACGTAGGTTCATGTGCCATCCAATCTGACAATCCCTGGTCTTACAGCTTGATAAAGGCGGGCGCCATTGGCTCCGCCAAGTATGGAATCTCGGCTTTTATTGCCTTTATTGTCCGTCACCATCAGCCGGCTGACAACCAATTGAAAATTAAGAGAAAGCAATACTGCATGACTTGTCCCCAGGTTCTGAAACTAATTATTGATGTTAACCTCAGAATTCAATAACGCCAGCAACAAGTTTGTAACAAGCTTTTTCTTTTTTCTGCGGGCTGTTTTCCGGTGCCCAAGGGGCGGCAAGACTTATAGTAAGTGCGCAATTCGCTCCCACTTTTTCTCCTCGATTCAATTTATAGTAAGCTTCCATATCTGTAACTTTCAGTTTATATGGGGAGTTGTTGTAAAGGAAGTGCGCTCTCCAATGTCCCCCCTTGTATTCATCTTTAGTGAAATGCAAATCTTCAGGTTCTATCAAAGTCAATGATTTCCATGAATTATATCCCAAAATCTCCAATAATAGAGGCTTAACTT
>DSBM01000109.1 GCA_011049425.1 Candidatus Aminicenantes bacterium | reverse complement strand
GTTGTGCGCAACAATTGACAACGCGTTTCGGTGCGCTTAAAATGAGAAAAACCTCCCTATAGCGGGGGGAGCGTACCGTATGCGGGCGTTGAAATGGCAAACCGTGTTGAGAGCAGATGGTTTGATCACAAGGAGGATTGAGAAATGGCACCTACCTATGAAGAACTAAAAAAAATGACCGTGGCCCAATTGCGGGAGATGGCTTCTGAAATCGAACACGAAGTCCTCACGGGATACTCGCAACTGAAAAAAGAACACCTGATCGATGCCATGTGTACCGCCCTGGGTATTGACAAACACGTCAAGCGTGAGGTGGTGGGGCTGAATAAACGCGCCATAAAATCGCGCATCAAGGAACTAAAGAAAAAGCGCAACGCCGCCATAGACGCCCACAACCACGCTGAAATCAAAGATGCCCGGCGCAGAATCCATCGGTTGAAAAGAAAGATTCACAAAGCCACTCAGTAACGCCACGTACGTGATTGCGTTGACTTCGCGCTGACCCGGGGATAGAATAACCGCATGCGGCCAGGTGTTTCCCTGTTGCTGGTATTTTCGCTGCTCTTGTGTACCTGGGCGGAAAATGCGGAGGATTCCCCTTTCCGCGCGGTCATACTAAAAAACGGGATCCACGCGTTAGCGGAACAATTTCCAGACTTTCCCCTGGTTCACCTGGTGGTGGCGATCCGCGCCGGCAGCAAGTACGAACCCGCTGTCCAAAGGGGAATTTCCCATTTAATGGAGCACCTGATTCTGTTCGGCAAGGACAACACCGGACAATCCTCTTTTTCCGAGCGCTTGCGGGAGCGTGGCGGTTTTCTGAACGGCCATACAGACCGGGACCTGGTCACTCTTGAAATAACGCTACCGCGTTCTGAACTGGAATTCGTGGTCGGTCTGGCCAGGGAAATGACCTTTGCCCGCCGTTTCTTTCAGAAAGACCTGGAGCGGGAGCGGGAAATCATACGCAACGAGACGGCCGAGGTTCAGGACAATCCGGAACTCCGGGGGCTGTTTGTTATGCTGAACCACCTGTTTTCCGGCCACCCGTATGCGCGTTCCGCGCTGGGAGATGTCACGGCCCTGGATTCCATCTCTGTAGAAGAGATCAGTCGCCACTACGAGGCCCTGTTTCGGCCCGAAAGAAGTGCGATCGTGCTGGTGGGTGACGTGGAACCGGAAATAGTGATCGCCGGTATCAAAGAGCGCCTGGGCGATGTCCGTGTGCCGGCGTTTGCTAATGACCGCGAAAGTGTTGCCGTCCCACCGCTGCCCCCTTTAACGGAATCACACGTTATTGAACGCTCCATGGATGTGGAACAGGCCCACATCTGGCTCGGATTCCGGGCCCCGGCGTACAACCATGCGGATCGCGTCACCATGCGCGTACTGAGCCAGATGCTGGGGCAGGGCGGGTATTCCCTGTTGAGCGCCAGTCTCTCCAGCCGCTTTCAACTGGTGAGTGCGGTTTCGATGAACTACCAGGCATTGGAGGAGAGCGGGTTCGCCTGGATTCACATGGTGTTGGACCCCGGACACGTCAAGCGCGCCCGCAATGAGGTCATGCGCTTTCTAAAATACTTTCGCACCATGGACTTTTCACTCCGGGACCTGCCGCCGGCGCGACGCCGCGGCGTGTTCGATTTCCTGGCAACCGCGGAAAACCAGTTGCGCTTGCGCTCGGAAACCGGGGGAGAGGACGGAATGGATCGGGCGCTGAGTTACGCGCGCTTTTTGCTGCTCAACCGCTTGGGCAAACCCAAAAGCTTCCTGGAGCGGATGTCCGCCCTATCACCTTCGATGCTACGCGGCGCGGCCGGTGATTACCTGCTCAAGCCGCCCCATGTCATGGTCACGGTGCTGCCGGAAAAAGCGCGATGAGACGAAACACACGTACCCATTCCGGTTTCTCCATGATTTTATGCCTGCTGGTTGTGGCCGCCCCGGCGCGCGCGGATATTCCCCGCTCTCCCCGCACACTGCAAACCGATCCGCCTCTCAACATCGTTTTTTTGCAGGATACGAATTCGGCGGTCACGGTGTTTCAAATCATTATTCCCGCCGGAATCCGCACTGTGCCGGGAAACCTGCGCGGGCTTGCCTTTCTCGCCGCGCGCGCGGCCATGGAGATTCCTTCGGCCGATGATGTCAAAAAACTGATGGAAATGGGAACCCAATTGTCTTCCTGGGTGGAGGGGGATTGCGCCGTCCTGTCCATGACCACCCTGTCGGATCATTTTGCCGATTCGCTGGCCATTCTGGCGTCCATGCTGAATCGCCCCCTGGTTACGAAAATCCGCTTGCAGCGCATCCGGGAATGGATGCAATACCGCGAGCGCGCGGAGAACGATTCGCCCCGGACGGCGGTCATGCAGGCCATGGTGGACCATTTCCTTAGCGCCCATGGCTACGGCGGCGGCGGCATGGGGTGTGAGGCGACGCGCACGGCCATTACACGTTCGCATGTGATCAACCACCTAAAAAAGAGTTACCATGCCGCGCGCATGTGGATTTCCGTGGTGTCGGACCTGGACGCCGAACAGGTGCAAAAGCAGTTGCGGGAACAATTCAAGTTGACATTGGCAAAAAATCCACCCCAACCGCCCCCGCCGGCTACGGTTTCCTGCCCCTGTGCTGTTTCCCCCGCCGGCGACAGCGGGCGAAAGCTTCTGCAACCGCTGGTGGCCTGGGGCATGGCGTTGCCGTCGCTCACAGCCAAGAGTTTTGTGCAGGCGCGTTTGTTGGCCCGCTTGCTGGCCGGGGGTCCGGGATCGCCGGCCTGGCGTCTGCGCGACCCGCTCGGTCTGGCGTACACGGTGGATTGTGAAGTAAAACATTTCCTGGGCGGCGGGGTAATGGTGGTGTTCCTGCGCACCGGTCCGCAACAGGTTGCCCGGACCTGCCGTGAAATGGAAACCGTTTTTGCCGAACTGGTGGAAACGGGTGTTTCCCGCAAGCAACTGGACGCGGCCGTCGAACTCGAAAAAGTCGACTGGCGGCGCAGGCTGCAACCCAAAAGAGAAACCGCCTGGCGGCTGGGCTCGTTTGCCGCCACCGGGCTGGGTATCGATATGGTGAACCAATACGATCTGTGTCTGGACGACCTGTCTATAGAGGAAATGAATGTGTTTTTGCGCGGCTGCCTGTCGGCTCAAAACCGCCATCGCGTGATTCTGGGCGTTTGCCTTGACCCCGAGGAGGAAAAACAGTGAAGCATGTAAAAATTCCGCTATTGATTCTGATCCTGCTATTGGTGATGCAGGGATGCTCGCAGAAAGATAATGAGGCGGCCGCGGCGGACTGGATCCTTTGCGGCGCGAAAATCCTAACTCCTGGATCACCGGCCCCGGTTTGCGCGGATCTGGCGGTTCGTGATGGCCGTATCCTGGCCATCGGCGATGCGAAGGAGATCCAACGGCTGGCGCGTTCCGGCACCAGGCGCGTCGACGCGGCGGGCTGCACCGTGGTTTCCGGGCTTCACGATGCCCACGTTCACTTTGAATCCGGGGCCAAAATGCTTTCGGAGCGCATGAGCCTGCGTTTCATGAACCTGGAAGAGATCCAGGCAAAGGTGCGGGCGGCGGTGGCGGCGTCTCCCCCCGGGGCTCTGATTCTGGGGTACCACTTCAACCAGGCCTATTTTCCCAACGGCGCCTGGCCTGCGCGTCATGACCTGGACATCGTGGCGCCGCAAAACCCGGTGGTAATCAGCCGCGTGGACGGCCACTCCGTGTGGGTGAATTCAAAAGCCCTGGAAATGGCCGATATCACAAAAGAAACGCCGGACCCCCAGGGCGGTGAAATTCAGCGCGACACCGCGGGCAATCCCACGGGCATCCTGAAAGAAAAAGCGGGAAACCTGGTGGCGGGAATCCAGGCGCCCGATATGGTGATCCCGGGAAAAAAAGCCAAAGATCCGCTTGCGGCGGCCATTCGCCACGCCAATCAACTGGGTTTGACCAGTGTCACCACCTCGGGCAGCCTGGAACTGGTGGAGCGGTTGCGCCGACTGCAAACACAAGGTCAATTGACGCTGCGCTTCCACGTTTGGCTGGATGGCGAAGAAATCGACGCCCACCTGCAAAAAGGCGCGCGCTTCAACCAGGGAGACGACTTCGTGCGCATCGCGTTTCTCAAGCTTTTTGCCGACGGCACCATCGGTTCGGCTACCGCGGCCATGTTTTCACCCTATCGTCATCGACCGGATTCCAGCGGCAT
>DSBM01000108.1 GCA_011049425.1 Candidatus Aminicenantes bacterium | reverse complement strand
CTCATACTCACAACCGCCTACCAATTACCAATGTGTATTTACCCACACAAAACGTAATAGATCCCAACTTTTCAACTTTATTTCGATATAAACCGGCGGAAGCTGAGCAGCGAAACGGAGAGCACTACCGCGGCGATGGCTCCCAGGCGCAGCAGGTCGCCGGAGAAGAAGGCTATACCGTTGCCCTTGAGAAAGATCTCGCGGATAATGGCGATCAGGTAGCGCACGGGATTGATGTCCGCCAGGAAGCGCAGCCAGGAGGGGATGTTCTCCACCGGCGTAAACAGGCCGCTCAGCATGATAAAGGTCACCATGGAAAACCAGGAAAAAAACAGGGCCTGTTGCTGGGTGCCGGCAATGGTGGAGATCAGCAGGGCGTAGGCCAGGATGGCCGCCAGGAACACAACCGCTGCCAGGAACAGGTGGAGCAGGTTACCGCGCACGGGCACCCGGAACCACAGCATCACCAGCAATGTGCCCAACGACATCTCCACCAGCCCGATAAACGCCATGGGCAGGGCCTTGCCCAGGTAGATCTGCCAGGGGCGCAGTTGAGAAACCATCAGGGTGTCCATGGTCTGCTGCTCTTTTTCCCGCACCAGGGAAATCGAAGTCATGAACAGGGTCAGGATGGTCAGCAACAGGGCCACGATTCCCGGACCCATGTAGTTGATGCTGCGCAGGCCGGGGTTGTAGCGGATCAGCGTGTTGTGGCTTACCGGCGGAGCACGGCCGTGCTTGCGCGCCTCCTCTTCCAGAAAGCGCCGCAGAATCCCGTTGAGATACCCGGCGGCGATGGCGGAGGTATTGGCGTCCACACCATCCAGGGATATCAAAACCTCGGGGAATATCGACCCCCCATCTCCACCGTCGCGAAATTCCACCACGGCCATGGCTTTGCCGCCGCGCAGGACCTCCAGGGTGTTGACCATGCCGGTGCCGCTGTGGCGCACATCGAACAACGGAGTGGAAGAGATCCGCTGGACCAGCCTCCGGGCCTCCACGGATTGGGAACGGTTGACCAGGTAAACGGGCACCCGGTCCACATCGGTGGACACCACGTAACCCAGCACAATCACCTGCACGATCGGGGCGATGAGCATCATGGGGAGCAATTCCTTCTGGCGGAACAGCTCAATAAACTCCTTGCGCACCAGGTGGAAAAGTTTCACAAGTGCCTCCGGCGGATGCGTTGGAACCGGGCCATGGCCCCGGTCAACAGGATCAGGCTGAATCCGGCCAGGGCCAGGCCCTCCACAAGGAAATGGTTGATTCCCCCTCCCTTTAAAATGACGCCGCGGATAATTTCCAGGAAGTAGCGGGCCGGGACCACCAGCGATACGGCGCGGATCACCGGCGCCAGGGACTCCAGGGGAAAAATAAAACCCGACAACATGATCGAGGGCAGCAGGGTAATGATCAGGGCCGCGAACATGGCGCTCTTCTGCGAAGAAGCGATGGTGGAGACCAGGATGCCCAGGGCCAGCCCCGCCAGGATGTAGAGAATAGAGAAGAGCAATAGCACCAGCGGGTCTCCGCGGAAGGGGATATGGAACCAGAAGCGGGCGAATGCCAGGATCATCACCTCCTCCAGCAAGCCCACCACCAGGTAGGGAAGGGTTTTCCCCAGGATGATCTCCCAGGATCGCAGCGGCGAAATAAACAACAGGTCGATGGATCCCGATTCTTTTTCCCGTGCCAGGCTGACGGAAGTCAACAGGGCCGCGACCATCACCAGCAGAATGGCGACGATTCCGGGAATAAAAAAGAAGTGGCTTTTCAGTTCGGGGTTGAAATGCACGGTGGTGGAAACGGAAAAACCTGGCGCAACCCCTTCAGGGGAAAACTCGCGCAACAACATTTCGTTGTACTGGTAAATCAGGGAGGCGACCTTGGCGTCGCTGCCGTCGATGATGATGCCCACTTCGGCTGGTTCTCCACGGGCGACCCGGCGGCTGAAATCAGCCGGAATCACCACCACCTGCTTGAGGCGACCGCTGCGAATCAGGTCTTCACCATGGGCCAGGGGACGCGGGTGGGCGCGACGCAAGTCGAGCAAACGGAAATAGTTGTTGTTGGCGTAACTGTTGATAAGCTGTTCGGCTCCGCGTTCCTGATCGTAATCCACGATACCGGTTTCCACCGCATCCAAATCAAAGCGCACCGCGTAAGAAAAAATCATCATCATCAGCAGGGGCATGAGAAACACGATGGTCAGGCTGGTGGGGTCGCGCAGGATATGGGAAAACTCCTTGATCATAACGGCTTTAATGCGTCTCATTTTTCTCAATGACCTCGCGGAACAGGGCTTCAACGGATTCAGCCTGATGGCTTTCCAGCAGGGCTTTGGGTTCGCCGTCCAGCAACAGACGGCCCTGATGCATGATCAACATACGGTCGGCGTATTCCGCCTCGTCCAGGTTGTGGGTGGTGACAAGAATGGTTTTGCCGGCCTGTTTCAGATTGTAAATCCGGTCCCAGAAGCGGCGCCGCGTTTCCGGGTCCACCCCGGAAGTGGGTTCGTCCAGGATCAGGATCTCCGGGTCCGGCATCAGGCTGACAAAAAGCGCCACTTCCTGGCGGAAGCCGGGGGGCAATGCTTCCACCCGGCGTTTCGCGGCGCCGGCAGGCAGGCGCTCGGCGATCTGTCTGCGACACTCAGCCAGTTTGGCCGCGGGCAGTCCAGACACTCCACCGAAAAAAGTCACATTCTCCCAGGCGGTCAGCAGGGGATACAGGGAAAACTTCTGCGACATATACCCGGTCATGGCCTTGATCCGCCGCCTCTGGCGCACCGCGTCCAGGCCGCGGACCCGCACCGAACCATCGGTAATTCGCAATAAGCCCAGGATCATCTTGATGGTGGTGGTCTTTCCGGCTCCATTGGGCCCCAGGAACCCCACGATCTCTCCGGCATGAACGCGAAAACTCACCCGGTCCACAGCCGTGAAATCGCCGAAGCGCCGGGTCAGGTCGCGAACGTCAATTACCGGTTCCATGAGAGCCCCCACCGCGATCATAATAGATAAAGATGTCTTCAAGGGACGGTTCGACTTCTTCCAGTTCCGGTAAATCCAGACCGGAGGGCAGGTCTTCATCGCGATCCAGCAGGATGCGGATGGAAGGGCCCTTCAGGTAAGCCCGTTCCGACAGGAACGGGTTGTCGCGCAGTTTCTGGTACGCGGCGATCACATTTCCTCCGGGTTGCGCCTGCAGCAGGCGGGCGGGAAAATCACGCTTCAACTCATGGATGGCCGCCTGGTGCAGTACCCGCCCGGATTTGAGCATGACCACAAAATCCCCCTTTTCCGCTTCGTCCAGGTAGGGCGTGGCCATGACAATGGTTTTGCCCTCCTGTTTGAGTTCCTCGATAATGGCGAAAAACTCCAACCGCGACAGCGGGTCCACCCCGGTCGTGGGCTCATCCAGGATAATCAGGTCCGGGGATGACAACAGTATGGCGGACAAGGCCAGCTTCTGTTTCATCCCGCCGGACAATGCTCCCGCCCGCCGCGAACGGAATTCCGCCATGCCGGTCTGTCCCAGCAGGCGGTCTTTCAGGTTTTCCCGGCGGGCGCGGGGTACATGGTGAATATCCGCAAAAAAGTTCAGGTTCTCTTCCACCGACAGATCCGGATACAACGAGAAGCGCTCCGGCATGTAACCCAGGCGCCGCAACAATTCCTTTTCACCGGGCTCGACTTGTTTATCTTCCAGAAATACAAGTCCGCCGTCACGGTGTTCCAGGCCGGCAAGAATTCGGAACAGCGTGGATTTTCCCGCACCGTCCGCGCCCGCCAGGATGGTGATGCGGCCGTGACGGATGGGGAAAGACACATTGTCTACCGCACGTACGGAACCGAATGAACAGGTGATGTCTTCCAGGCGCACCATGTGCCGCTCACCGTGGAAATTCAACGGTTACGGGCATGCCCAGTTTGACCGCATCCGCCGCTGCCGCGGGAATTTCTACTTTCACCTGGACCAGCAGGTTGCGCCGTTCCTGTTCGGACAGGATGTACTTGGGGGAAAACTCGGCCTTGCGGCCGAAATAGGCGACGCGGCCTGTTACCGGTTCTTCACGCCCATCCACGCGAATCAGGGCGTCCTGGTTCAATTTCAGTTTACCCAGTTCCGCTTCCTCTAAAAAGACTTCCACGAAAAGGCTGCTTGTATCCAGGATCTCCAGCACGGCATTTCCGGGAAAGAGGTTTTCGCCGCATACGGAATGAATCTCCAACACCACGCCGTCAATGGGAGCGGTAAGCGTATGATCTTCAAGCGACAGCCGCAACAACTCTTCACGGTTGCGGCCGGCCTCCTCCTGCAGGTCCAGGGACAACAGTTGCTTGCCGTTGTCACTCAACGCGGTTTCGGTTTCAATGCGCTTGAGCCGGGCCTGTTCATATTGATCTCCGGAAACGGCCGCTTTCTCGCGCAACCGCGCTAAACGTCGACTGGTGTTTACGGCGTAATCCCTTGCCGCCTCCAATTGGACCCGGCGTCTTTTCAGACGCAGGCGTTGCACGGCGATGTCCCGCCGGCGGATCCCTTCCGCTTCGATTCTGTTTAAAACATTGCGGGCATCGATTTGCGCCAGGATCCGACCCGCGGTCACGGCTTCGCCTTCAGATACGTCCATCTTTTCCAGGCGTCCGCTTACCTTGCTGCGCAGGTTCAGTACGTCTCCATCCACTACGCCGGCCGCGCGCAAGGCTCTGCCGCCATCATCTGAACATGCCGCCAGCAGGAGTCCGAAAACTCCCATGATAAAAACCCATCTTTTCATTGCTCTTCCTCCATGTAACCAATGGCACGGTGAACAGCGACTTGTGTCAACTTCAGGTTGTATCGGGCGGCTTCTAATCGGGAAAGGACTTGTTCCTGCTCACACAACACCGCCAGGTAATCCAGGTTGGAAATCTGCTTTTCCATATACAGCGCCTGCTTGAGCCGGATGTCTTCACTGGTCAGGCCGGACAGTTTTTTCAGTTCATCCACCTGCCGCTCCAACATGGCCAGGCGATCGAAAAGCCGGTCCAGCGCATGAGCAACGTTTCGCAGCAACGCCTCATGCCGGTAGTCCAGTTTGCGGGCTGAGGCACGTACCAGGCCGCGCTCTTCCGCTCCGCGACCCCAGTGAAATACCGGCATCGAAAAAGAAACCCCCAAAACGGCATACCCCATCCAATCGGCCGCGAACATATCCACGCCCGGACGGCCCAGGTGAAAGGCGGCGAAAGCAGCCACACTGGGACGGTACTTGCCCGCGACCGCTTTTTCTTCCAGGTCCAGTTGCTGAAAGCGGGTCTTCAGCGCCGCCAGGCCCGGATGCCGACTCAGAAAACGGGTTTCGGCCTCTTCCCGGGAAAAGGCCCTGGGGTCGGCGGCCGCAAAGATTTCCGCGGGATAATGGCCGCAAAGCTCGTGAAAGCGGCTGACTGCTTCGGCTACGGCCTGATCCAGTTCATTCACATTCAATTGGGTGTCCACCAGGCGGGAGCGGGTCTCCAACACATCGCTGCGGCGCGCCATCTCCTCCGCGGCCAGGGCTTCAAGGCGTTGCAGATGCAGTTCCAACCGCTCCGCCAGTTGTTGCGCCACGGAACGGCGTTGTTCGAGCATGGCATGGGTGTAGTATGCGGCACGGATCGCGGACGCCCGCTCCACCCGGGCGCTGCGCAAGTGCAGGGACTCCTCCTCCACCCGGGCCTCCGCCTGGTCCCGCCTCCGGGAAAGAATGCCGCCGGTGTAAATCGGCTGGGTCAATCCCAGATAAAGATCCCAGTTATGCTTGGTGCCCACGGTTCGTTCCAGGCCGGGAAAGAGCACCTGGCTTGCCTGGATGATGGGATCGATCGCCAACTGCATGCGTTCGGACTGGAAACGCCAGGACCCCCCGGCATCCAGGTCGGGCAGGAAACGTGACCGGGCCAGTCGCAACCGGCGCTCGGCGTTCTCCACATCGATACGCCCGTCGCGCACGGAAGCAGCAAGCTCCAGGCCGTCCCGGACCGCCTGCTCCAATGTAACGGTGGCGGACGACAACATGCCGCCGCCCAGAAGCATCAGCATCAATATGATTTTCATGTCAATATTCCCTCTTTCAAGACCGCGGTCACCCCGCGGATCCGCTTTTCATAAAATTCCTTGTCCGATTGATTACGGACCTGGAATGCCATCTCCACCATGGGGCGGGCCAGGATGGAATAGATACACAGGGAAAACAAGTGCAGCATGAACTGTACGGGATCCTGCTCGCGTATCAAGCCCTCGCGATACCATTGTTCTATCTCATGGGCAAAAAAAACCGGTCCACCGTGAGGTTCATTGCGCATCAATCGTGCCATAAGCTCCGGCGCCCTGGCGGAGCCGTCCAGAAGTTCACGGCCCACGATGCGAAGGAAATCACGGTTATTGGAAAAAAAATCGATAATCACCCGCGGAAATTGTTCAACCAACGTCCGGGGAGTCAGGTCGGAGGTCAAAATGGGACGGATGATCCTCAGGAATTCACCCATCACTCCAGTCACCACTTCTTCGTAAAGCTTTTCCTTTGACCGGAAATAGTAGAAAGGCAATGCCTTGTTGACACCGGAGCCCCGGGCGATTACATCCATCCGCGCCCCGGAAAAACCGTGATCGGCAAATTCCCGGCGGGCCGCGTCCAAAATTCGTTGCGGCGCATCAGACGCGGCCATCAAACTAACCAACCACTTAATTTAACCATGCGCTTAATATAGCGTGAAAATTATTTCCTGTCAACCCCTTCTCCGTTTTTTTAGAGAAAACGGCGTATGGTATAATAGGTTTATCCGCCGCCGCCGGCGGCCCGGGAGGCGAAAATGAGTTCCAAGCGCAAAATGACTTTTCATGTAAAGCAAAAACCCAAGGAGTCCGCCGCTCCTGCGACAATCCCCGCCGACAACTACCTGAAAGCCGGCAAAGCCCATTGCCCGGAGTGCGACAAGGCTGACCTTGAAGTGACCTCGCATTATTTCGCCAACCCCTTCGGGCCTTTGCAGCCCGGCCAGGTGGAGGATCGCTTCCTCAAACTGGAGATCCGCTGCCGCGCCTGCGCCGCCGCCTTCACCGAAGTGAGTGAGAAACAGTTCAAGGAGAGCACCGACGAGGACGGCAAGCGGGACGACATAAAGACCGACAAACCCAAGCATTGTCCTTTCTGCTCCGGAGAAAACATTCTCTTCGACAGCGCGGCAATCCACTTCAAGGGCAATAACAGCTACGCCCAGAAAGTGTTCTGTATCGACTGCAAGCGCCATCACCTGGAGTGGTCCACCTATACCTTCCTGAGACTGGAAGAGTGGGACGGGAGCGGCCATTACCAGAAACTCTACGACAACCTGCAAAAAAAGCAAGAACACCTGGCCCTGCGACTCCACCGCCAGGGGCAAGCGCTGCATACCTCCGAAGCCTACCAGATCAACCAGCAACTCATGGACCGCATCAAGGAAACCCGCCTGGAGAACCCCCCGCAATACGATCCCCTCCCCGACCGCTTCTGACCCACCCCAAGTCAGCCGGTGCCCAGGGGAAGGCGGCGGGTCGCCGAATCCTCAATGCAAGCCTGAACCATAGAGCAGGCCGCGTGAATGAACCCTGCCAGCCGCTCGAAAAGTTCCCGCCCAACCTTCATTCCGGTCGTGGCCTTTGCCTAATCCTCTTTCCCGGCTTTTTCGGCTTCCACCGCTTCCAGGGATTCGTAGCCCAGGCGCTTGAACAGGTTGCGATACCTCATCTGCGGCAAGTTCAAACCCCTGACCGTGGCCGCCTGAACATCGCCCCACAGCCGTGCCAGGGTATCATCCGAATAAGTCTCCAGTTCACTCACCAGGTAATTGCGGAAACCGTCCGCGTCACCCTGGATCACGTGGGGATATTGCTCACGCATCTCCTTCATCCAGGCGCACTCGGCTTCGGCAATACGAAAGATCAGGGGATTGTCCTTGAGTGCCTGAATCTGGTTTTCCATGCGCGCGTATTTTTCCATCACCAGGTTGCGCTCCAGGACAACCGCAGCCTCCAGGTCTTCCAGGTAGGCCGCAAGCGTTGCTTCAGACAGCACGCTGTGGTGCATCCAGCGCATGAGACGGAATGTTTCCGGCCGTTGCTGGCAATCCTGCCCCGAACCGGGACGGGAATTCACGGCCTGAAACATTTTCAGTTCATGTTCAATGATGGCATCGATCAATGTCCACTTGTCTTTTTTTTCTGTTTCCATTGGGTTTCTCCACTATTTCAGCCAAACCGGCCCCGGGCCTATCCGGGGCCGGCCGGTTGGGAAGGTATGGATGGGTGCGGGGTCCGCAGTTAAATGAAACCTCAATAACGAATCATCAGTTCAAAACGAAACCAATTGTACCCGTCCGCCGTGTCAACATAGTAACTGCCGGGCTCAAAATGCTCCCAAACAAAATGGCCGGACAGGTGGGGGTTGATCACGTAGTCAAAACGCGAGACCAGCAAACCACCCCGTTGCTGACCCTCTCCAGCCAGTCCGGCGAAGGAGGGCAGGGCCGGACCATCCTGGGGCGCTCCCAGAATATAGTAATGGATCCTGGCTTTGAAGTCCTTGTTAAACACGGCATTGAGCCCGAAGTAAAAGGCACTGAAGTTGGTCCAGCGGGCCACCCCGCCCTCACGGATAAATGTATAGATATAGGACTCGCTCCACTTGGGCCAACGGCTCCACAGGGGATCCCATCCTTCATAATCCGCCGTAGCCGGGTCATCGCCGCTCAACAGAATCCCGCCAAAAGTAAGTAGCCTCACGATCGGTACGGATTCCGCCATCTTCCAATCCAGGTGAAAATAGCCACCGTACGCACCCCGGTCCACATCTCCGAGAGAACCGTTTTGCAAGGCTGCTTCCGCGGTTACTGACAGACGATCGACCAGGGGCAGGACCGCGCGGGCACCCAGGGTATTGATGCCCGACTCAACGGTTGTTATGTCATTGGCCTCGGTATCCTTGCGGAAGTAGTAGGCTTGCAGCCCCACCTTGCCCAGGCTTCCCTGGTAATAAAGACCGATTCCCGTATTGGCCTGCTCTTCCAGAAGTTGGGGCGGCTCGGGCTCATTGATCAACGGCAGCCAGGTATCGGTACGCGGTACGTGGGAGACAAATGCAGTCAGGCTGTGGTTCTTACTGAAGACATAATCCGCCCGCACGGCGTTAAAGTAAGCCGAACGCGATCCCGTCAGCGGTTGGCCGTCCAGGCAGACAAAGCCTTCCCCCAACATGATATTCTGGCGCCCGACGGTCAGGGTCAAACCGGATCCCGGGCTTTTCCACTTCACGTACAACTGGTCAAAATAAATCTCGTTCAAGTCATTACGCCTGCTCTTGGGGCTCAGCCAGCTGCGGAACTCGTTGGCAAACTTCACCATAAACGAAAAATCCCCGTGCGGCGTCCAGGTCAGTCCCAGGCTGGTGTAGTGGCGGGTAAAAGTGAAGGTGTCCGCTATCCCGTCATCCAGGTTGATGCTGTTGTCGAAAGTGGTCAGACGCGTGCGCTCGCTGAAACTCAGTTTCCACACAGGGTCATCGCTCGTCTTATCGGCTGCATATCCAATAACAGCAATATACAAAAAAATCATACCCGCGATAAAGATTACCTTGTTTTTCATCTCCCTAGCTCCTGTTCTGAATTAGGTTACCATTTCACTTGGCTGTAGTCCACGCCGTGGCCGATCGCTCTAAAACGGCGTCTCATGCCCGATAAAAGCATAAAGCCCTTCCGACTGCACGATATTCTGCAAGTGTTCCATGTGTTTTTGTTGCGGCGGCTTCATGTCGACAAAGGGGTAACACCTCCCCAGTTGACGGTACTTGGATTCCCCCAAACGGTGAAAGGGCAGGAGGTTGATCACTTCCAATCCCGACTCCCGGACAAATTTTGCCGACTCGCGGATATTTTCGTCTGAATCATTGATGCCGGGAATCACCGGAATCCGAGGTACCACAATTCCCTGCCACCAGTCCGCTTCAGCCAAACGTTGGATGTTGGCCAGGATCAAGCGATTGTCCACCCCGGT